>NZ_JBVJHZ010000019.1:0-96555 GCF_055586545.1 Glycomyces sp. NPDC050141
GCGCTTTTCCGATCTAACGAGAAAGCAAAGACGGCCATCAACATCACCCGAATGATCACTGACGGGGGGGGGTTGGGCAAGGGTTTTTCCGGTTGGTGGTTACCCGGAGTTGCTCGGGGGGGGGGTCCCCCCCCCCGGCCCCGGTTACTGGCGCGCACCCTCCAACACCCTTTGGAGGGTGCGCGCCAGTAACGCCCCTTGAACTCCGGGATTTCATCCCTGTCTGTACCGGTTCGGGCGGGTAACCGGGCCGGTAACCGCCAGTAACCGCCAGTAACCGCAGGGTAGGCCCCACCCGGCGACTGCTCGATGTTCTTACCCGTTAGGAAGCACACGCGCCGCGAGGCGGCGAACGTCGGCAGCGTCGATCAGGCGTCGCAGCTCTGTGCAGCTATCACTCCGGGCCGGTGTGGCCCCCTGCAGGCCACGGACCCGGCCAGCCTCTCCCAGGGCGGTGCGGGCGAGCAGCGAGGCCACCTCGGGCCGCTGGCGGCCCCACCCGGGCTCCGCACCGTAACCGATGGAGCCGCACCGGTCAGAACGACGTAAGACCAAGAAGCCGCAGTACGACTCCCGCCTTTTTTGGCCGGCCATTGGAGACATGACTATGTCGTCGGGTTCAGGGTGCGCGCCAGAATCGGGGCACACGCTGCAAGAACGCCCGGCCTGGCGCACGGAGGAAAGCATGGGGCTGAGCATGGGGCGCAGCATGCCTCCAACAGTGCGGGGCCAACAGCATGGGGCAAATTCATGCGGGTTGCAGCCTGGATGCCGGGTTTCAAGAACCATCGCAGGAGCGGTCGCTTGCCCCGCCTCGCGGCTGATGCGGTCCTTGCGGTGCGAGGCTGGACCTACTAGCGCCCCCGGGGGAGATATATTGTCGGGTTGTCATCAGCCCGGTTACCGGGTCGAGCGACCTGCGGATACGCCGATCCTTCCCGGGTGCGGGGGTCAGGCCCTGTCGGGGGCTCGATCCGTAGGGACGCATCCGTGGGGATGCATCCGTAGGACGCCCTCGAACACGATCACGGGATCGCGGCCCGATCCGAGCGGCACCCGACCCCACGGTGGCCGCCGGGCCGGTGCCCGGCCCGGCGCCCGTACTCCGCACCCCAGCCGATGATCGAAAACGAGCCGCGTCCTGCCGCCCGTCCGGGCCGCTGGCGGCCGAAAGCACCGCGACCGCGACCTGGCTGCGGGCTGGCGCATGATCCGGCCGCAGCGGGCGCCTCAAGCCTGACGGAAGTGAGCTTTCCGAACCCGAGCCCGCGACCTCCGGAATCAGCGGCGCCCGCGGCGACAGACCCCAGCGGCTTCGGGGAGGAATATATTGTCGGACTTCGACATCGGGACTTGCTGACGAGCTATCCAGCGGCTTCGACCGGTAACCGCCCGATCGGATACGCGGGCCCCTCGTGCCAGACGCTGTGGACGCCCCAGCGTGCCGCACCCCATATGCCGGACCCTTTGCCACAGGCTGGCGGCACGACCCGGACGCCACCGTCACCAGCGCGCAGCGGTGGCCTGAGCGACACCGCGAGGCACCACTCAACCGAGCGACAGCAACCGTTCCAATCCCGGCCCCACACCCACCCCACCGCCTGGGCACGACACCGAACCCGGGGGTGAAAGACGAAGAGCGAGAATGGAAACGGAACTGCGGACCGGGCCCGGTCCACTACAGCGCTGCAGCGGCCTCGCCACCGGTACCTTGGTATTTTTCGCCCTCGGGGATATGTATATATGTCGGGCTGACCAGTGACCGCGCACGCCGCCGTTGACCTGCAAGAACGTTGGGTGACCGGGGTCGGTGACCGGCTGGGGCAGTTCGCGGTCCTGCCTGTGGGTCGACCTTCAGGGGTCGACCTCCGGGTCCCAATCCCACACGATCGGCCGGTTGGCGATCTCCTCGGCTACCGCAGGGAGCTCGCCGAGGTTGACCGGCCGAGCACGTGCCAGCGCGGATCATCGAGGAGGTCGGGGAAGGTCTCGGGCCGGGTGAAGGTCCGTTCGGCTTCGGTCGCGGCGCTGGCGGCGACGGTGAGCTTGCTGAGGCGGGTGTTGCGCAGGTGGCTCTCGTCCCAGATCTCGGTGGCCAGCGGCAGGAAGTTGACCAGGCGGCCAGGGGTGGGGACCTCGATGAGCAGCACGGCCTTCTCGTAGTGGTGATACTCAACGTGGGATTTGTAGCTCTTCACCTTGTCGGCGAGGCGCTGCAGGGTCTCGGTGCCCCGGTCGTGCTCGAACCAGAAATGGAGGCGGCGTCCGTCGTTCCAGGTGAGGGTGACGTTCGCGTCGGAGCGCATCCCGCTGTAGGCGCTGTAGGGCTCGAATACCCAGTCGACTTCGACGTCGCCTCGGGCGCGGGCGGCTCTCATGAGGCGGCAGTAGAACGCGTTGATGCCCTCGGTATGGGGCCGGTGGGCCGAAAGAAACTGCTGCTGGGCCTTGAAGGCGGCGTTGGTTTTGGTCGGGGGCTTCTCGTCGGTGCGCATCGCGTGGAGGTACTGGCCACGCCAGTCCAGGACGTACCGGTAGGCGCGGCTGGTGGGGTTGCGCCACCGCGCGAGGATGCCCATCTCGTACAAGGTGAGCAGGCGCGCTGCCGCCGCATGGGCGGAGGGGAAGAACAGCGCCTCCAGCATTCCGGCGGTCATGATCTTGTGCCGCGACAGCGTGTCGATGATCGCGAAGTCGCGCTCCATCAACCGGCTGGCGATCTCGTCGAAGTCACAGGTGTTCGCCCCCGGAACACGCCGACTCACACCCGCACCTCCTCACCGGCCGATCAACGCGCCCGCCAGCACGACTGCCCGCGCTCGGGCAGTGGCCGCGCCGGAACCACAGCTCATTATCGGCGGATCGAGCGGGCCGAAGGTGCCGAATCGGAACGCCAGCGCCCTTGCGGCGCCTGCCGACAGCTACTTGAACAGACCGGCGACCACACCGACTGCCGAGACGACAAGGGCGCAGGTCGCGATCTGCTGGGGTGCTCCGGTGAACCAGCCGCGCAAGGCGGTCCCGAGGGTGTCCAGCCGTGTCAGGGATCGGAATCGCAGCCATTTGTGGAACCGGACCTTCTTGCATCCGCCGAGGAGACCGGAGGAGTTGTTCCGGCAGTAGCCCTCGCCGCGGTTCTTCGCCCCGCACGACAGCGGTGCTGCCAGCAGCAGCCACAGGAAGCAGAGCGCGAACGCGCCTGAGACCGCGATCGGCCCGACGTCCCGCGCGAACAGCAGCACGACCGCCCCGGCCAGCAGCAAGTAACCCCAGTAGCGGTAGAGGGGTGATTTCTTCTTCGCCATGGCAACGGAAAGTAACCGAGGGTGCGACTCTGGTAAAGCCGAGTGTCGGCTTTCAGACATCGGCGGAATCCGAAGCGGTGTCGGCAGAATATTCCCGCCTAGCATCCGCCAACGTTCGCGCCGGGCTAACGGGACCAGAGGCATCGTTCAATGCTTCAGGCCGAATTGCCCGCATTGCCTGGCGCGCAAGGTCTTCAAGGCATGGACAGGTCGCGAGAGCGCTGGATACGGCGCAAAGCCACACGCCCGCGATCCGGAGTGTCCTTGCGACATCCTTGAGGGAATCGATACCGGTCAGCTCTTGGAGCAGCTTCTCGGTCATTCCTCGGACCAGCTCGGCGGTATCCGCGCCGCACAGCCCCTCGACTTGGTCGAGGAGAGGTCCAGGGTCCAGGCGAGCGGCTTGGTCGAGGATACGGGCGGCCTCGGCGAGATCCCGGCAGTCCTTGAGACCGCGCAGTCTTCGGGTGTTCCTTCGGCCGAGTTTCCCGCGAAGCATGCGTTCGGTTTCGTGCTGCCATCGCGGGTCGGTGTAGCGTTCGCGGTCGGGCTCCGTGGCGTCTGGAAGGGGTGCAGCCGAGGCGCTGCCCTCTGCCTGGTACGAGAGAACACCGTGGTCATCGCATGGGTAGTACCGGCGACGACGGCAAGGGCTACCGTCCTTCTTCGTGGGGGTACCGCATTCAGGGGCAGGCATGGACTTGAATGTCCCACAGTCTCGGCGATTGGCGGCGCTACTGTCGGTGATCGGACATCAGGATGTCCCGCAAGAACCACCGCTGAGTTCCGCAGTCTGATGCCGGTGGCTCACATTCGGTACACTTGCGGTCACAATTCCCCCGGCACTTGCAGGTGATGCCCCCGTGCGCTCCTCCCGCGACCCCCGCTCCGACGTCATCCGGTACTGGCGCGATGTGGAGATCTTCGAACCCCAGCGCATCCCCAAACCGAGCCCCAGACAGTACGTCTACGACGTGGTCGAAGGGAAACCGCTGCCCTGGGAGGGCGACGAGCCCCTGGGCCGGCGCCGACTCAGACGGGGCGAGCAGTGGCGGTACACGGTCTACTGCGGGGTCTTCTCACTCGACGCCACCTTCGAGGTACTCAAACGCTACTGCGGCGAGGACGACGACGCCTACGATGCGCGGGCGCGGGGTGAGGCCGCGCTCGCGGGGTTTGAACTGGACGCGAACGGCCGCCTGCTCGCCGGTTCCGCCGTGCTCTCCTCGAGTGCATGGGGGCTCGGCAGGGTGCACTTGCTGAAGGGCATCCGGCCCGGGTGGAGCGACGGCTTCGCCGCCGCGCAGACCGCGTTCACCGCCATGTTCGACCTCATCTTCGAACGGCGCAGGCTCCGCGACCAGCTCTCCCGCCAGTTGCTCGGGCGCCTCTCCGAACTGCTGCTCGGCATCGACGGTACCGAGGTCGTCAGCGCGATCAAAGACCGACTCGCCGAACTGCTCCCGCTGCGTGACTCGCAGGACGAGGCCGAACCCTCAGCGAAGACGTCGCCCTTCGACCACGACCTGCTCGACGAGGTCCGGGCCCTGCTGCTCGACCTCACCGGTACCGCCGGGGTGCTTCCGCAGCATGAGCCGCCCATTCGCATCGGGTGTCGTGTCGTCAAGAGCCGCGACGACGAGAGCGAGCCCACGGCGCGGGCTGACTTCCTCAACAGTTTCATCGCCGAGGACCTCACCGAGATCGGCCGACACGTCCGCGCGGGCCGCCTGGACGGCGCGCTCGATTCCTACCTGCGCGAAGCAACCGGCTCGGACCGCATCGACGTGCAACGAGAACACGGCGACGTGTTCGAAGCGACCCGGCCTTCGCGGATCCCGCTCGGGCGCTGGCCCTCCCCACCCCGGTACTCGCTCGCTCTCGGCCAGCAGCTCGCGGTCAACAACGCTGTCAACAATGCTTCTGCGAGAGGCGAGATCATCGGTGTCAACGGGCCGCCCGGCACCGGCAAGACCACACTGCTGCGCGACATGTTCGCGGCCCTGGTCACCGAACGCGCCCGCAAGCTCGCCGCACTCACCCAACCAGGGGACGGCTTCGTCGCCGAACTCGGGTTCAACAATGGCGACCGCCGCTTCCGCGTCCCGCAACTGCGGCCCGACCTGTGCGGCTACGAGATCACCGTGGCCTCCTCGAACAACGGCGCGGTCCAGAACGTCACCACCGAGACTCCCCATCGCAACGAGATCGACGAGCGCTGGCGCGGCGAGATCGACTACTTCACCGACATCGGCGGGACCGTCCTCAACGCCACCCGCCTGGGCAAGAGCGAAGACGAGTGGGAGCCGGCCTGGTCGCTCATGGCCGCCGTCCTCGGCAACAGCGAGAACCGCCGCCTGTTCTCCACTGCGTTCTGGTTCGGGCTCAAGGAGTCCCGAGACCGGGACGAGGCCCGACCGGGCATGCTCGAACACCTCAAGACCTGCCTGCCCGAACGTTCGTGGGCCGAGGCGCGGGCCCGGTTCAAGACCGCCGAAGCGAAGGTGATCGTGATGGCGGACGATCGCGAACGCTGCTTCCAGCGGCTGAACGATCTGCAGTGGAAGTACATGCTCGAGGTCGACTCCCTCCAGACCGCCGCGCTGATCGCGCAGCAGCACCTCGAGAGGGCCGAGAAGGAGACGGCCTCGGTCAGGGACGGGCTCGCGGCGGCCGAACGCGAATACGAGCGGGCGCGTCGGACCCGCGACGACTGGGACGCCCAGCGCCCGGGACTCTTCCGGGCCCTGCTGCGTGGCGGCGGGGAATTCCGCGAGTGGCGACGGCGCGCCAGGACCTACGCCGTCGCTACGAACGACGCTTGGGACCTGCGCCACGACATCGAAGGTGAACTGCGGGCGGCCGAAGACTCGGCGCTGAACCAGCAGGCCGTGCTCGACACCATCGAGGCAGAGCTGCCGAAGGCGCAAGCAGCGCTCGAACGCCATGAGGCCGTCATCGAACGGGACCGACAACGATTCGGCCCGGCCTATCCGAAGAACCCCAATGAAGACCGCCGCGACCGGGAGCTGACCGCGCCGTGGTGCGATGAGGAGTTCAATACCGCCCGATCCGAACTGTTCCTCGAAGCGCTGCGCATGCACCGGGCGTTCATCGAGCACAACCGCGACCGGTTCCGGCGGGGCCTGGGCGTCGCGGTCGACGTGGTCAACCGCTCCGTCCCCGCCGACCTCGCCCACGAGACCCGCCTTGCGGCCTGGCAACTGCTGTTCATGGCCGTCCCGGTCGTGTCCACGACATTCGCCTCGGTCGCACGCCAGTTCACGGGACTCGCCGAAGGCGACCTGGGTTGGCTGTTCATCGACGAAGCCGGGCAGGCCACCCCGCAAGCGGCAGTCGGCGCGATCTGGCGCTCCAAGCACGTCATGGCCGTAGGAGACCCGCTCCAGCTCGAACCCGTGCTCTCCCTGCCGCATACGATCCAGCAGTCGCTACGGGAGCACTACGGGCTCAGCGAGTACTGGGTGCCCGGCTGGACCTCGGTGCAGGGGCTCGCCGACGCCCACACGACCTTCGGCACCACCCTGCCGAGTCTCGACGGCGAACCCCTGTGGGTCGGCTCGCCACTGACCGTGCACCGCCGCTGCGACGACCCGATGTTCTCCATCTCCAACCAGATCGCATACGGCGGCTTGATGATCAACGACACGCCCGATCGCGGTGAGCTGCTGCTGCCGCGCACCGGGACACCGGTCACGAAGAGCATGTGGCTCCAGCGGCCCCCGGGCGGCAACCAGGGCCACTGGATCTCGTCCGAAGGCGAACGGCTCGACAGACTCCTGACCCACCTGCGCGACGGCGGCTTCGACATGGGCGAGGTCATGGTCGTCACCCCGTTCGTCGAAGTCGCGAACGAGCTGCGTTCCCGCAAGCGCCGCTTCGGCATCCGCGACGCCGGCACCGTCCACACTGCCCAAGGCAAGCAGGCCGACATCGTCATCCTCGTCCTCGGCGGCGACCCCGCGAAGCCCCGGGCCGGCAGCTTCGCCGCCGAGAAGCCCAACTTCGTCAACGTGGCAGTCAGCCGTGCCAAGCGCCGCCTGTTCGTCATCGGCGACCACGAGACCTGGTCGAAGCTCCCGAACTTCGCCGAACTCGCCGCAGCCCTCGGAGACCCGAAATGATCGACGAGACCGGCAAGGTGATTTTGGGGGTCCTTCCCCTGCTCATATGCCTCGTGGTCGCAGTGGGAACGCCCCTGCTGATCGTCCTGCTCACCCGGTCGAGCGGCCGCAAACGCGATGAGCGGTTGGCCGCCCAATGGGAACAGGCTCTGGGAGATGCCGCCCGCGGACGCGGCCACCTCGCGTTCGTGCGCTGGGTGTACCAGCGGGCCCGGTCTGGTTCCGGCGCGAAGGCATTCATTGTCTGGCACGGCGTCTCTTGGGATCAGGACACCTGGTTCGATGGGCGACCGCGTATTCCTCAGGGAATTTGGGTCCTCGTACGGGGGTCCATCGGTTGGGGCGCACACAATCGCAACCCTAAGCGGCTCTGGGTCGATTTCGACGGGGTACTCGCCGAGCTCCCCGCGAGCGCGCCCGCCGCCTGCCAGCGACACCGCAAACGCATGGCGAAGCGCGCTCAGCGCGCGAAGACCCGCTCGTAGAGACGGTCCTCGACCTCGAACAGCTCGCGTTCGATCGCCTCCGCCAGGGACGCGTCGTCGGTGCGGACGCCGAGCTCGATGTTCCCGTACTCGGCGCTCCACGACAGGTTCGCGCTGGTGACGAGCACGAACCGGTGGTCGACGATGACGAACTTGGCGTGGTTGCGGACCTTCGACCCGTCGAATGCCTTGGTGCGCAGCACGATCCCTGGGTGGAGGTGCGCGGCGACCTGCTCGGCGGTCGGGGTGCCACGCCCGGCGGCGGCCGCTTCCGCGTCGATGTACACGCGCAGACCGATCTCGGGCCTGCGGGAGGCTTCGGCGAGGGCCGTCCACAGCCCGGAGGACCGTTGGAAGTTGAAGGTGGAGCAGGTGATCGACTGCCGGGCGCCCGCCACGTGATGGAGGATCGAGGTCGTGAGCGGCCCTGACTGAGCGAGCGGGCCGGGCATCGTCCACACCGCCTCCACCCGCCCGGTCTGCGCGCGGGCGGCGGCGAGCGCGTCCAGCAGCGGCACCAGCCGGTCGATCCCGACCAGTTCCGCGAGCGTACCGACGACGATGCGCCGCTGCGGGGCGAGGACCCGCAGTGCCACACGCAGCGGTTGGCCGTCGGCGATCCGGTCGGCGATGTCCTTCGCCTCGCTGCCGGTGAGCGTCCTCCCCAGCTCGGCGGCGGCGTCCCGGTCCTCACTGGAAGAACGCAAGGTCCTGGTGCTTCCCGGGTAGCCGGATGAGGAACCGCCGGTCGAGGAACCGGTTGGCCCGCTCGCAGGAGGTCTCGGAGGCCATGACGCAGCAGTGACACGCGGCCCCGTGGAGGAAGTCCTCTGGCTTCTTCGGTGTGCGGGAAGCGCACAGCGGGTCGGACGAGCAGCGCTCGGCGCGGTAGAGGCCGCCTTCGATGAGCCCCCGCAGGCGGGCCGGTTCGCTGAGCTGCACCAAGCCGCCGAGGGTCCCGTCCGAGTCCGATGCGGTGGTGAGGATGACCATCCCGGCCGCCGCGGGCCGTCCTTCGGACTCCTGCCAGGCGTACAGCCGCTCGCTAAGGCTCGCCGCCGAATACCCGCAGCTGAGTGCGCATTCGCGGATGAGGATGTGCGCGAACGTGTGCAGCAGCCAGTAGCGGGGCGGCTTCATCCGCGTGCTGGCCTTCACCCGTTTCGCGGTCTCCGAGGACCGGTTGGCGAAGTTCCTGTCGTGGGCTTCGACATGGGCCGCCCATAGCGCGCTGTCCTCGACAAGCGCCTCCCACGCCGCGATTCGATCCTCGTCGAACTGGAGGAAGATCCCCTCCCCGCGGTCCTCAGTCGCAACCGTCCATTCAGGACGGTTGTCGCGGGTGAGCGGCACGAGCCGCCGCGGCAGGTCGCCCGCCCGGTCCATGTCGTCGATCCGGGTGAACCCGAGCAGTGCGTTGACTTTCCGCAGGCTCTCCACGGCCAGAACCCGGCTGATGCTCCCGCCCCGCCACGCGGTGTCCCAGTCCTGCTCGGTGAGCACGAGACCGCTGGCGTCATCGCTGTGCTGGGCGCCGAGCGGCAGCTGCCGCTTGAGGTAATGCCATTCGGGGACGAGCAGGTCAACCGGGTCCCATTCGGCGATCTGCTTGTCCTGCGTCTCCTGGGAGGCTTCGGGAGACAAGGCCTCCTCGACTGCGGCGAGCAGCGTCGCGTCGTCGATATCGTCCACATCGACGGCGTTCTTGAGCACCATGCGGATCAGCTTGGCGTTGCCGCGCACCTCGGCGAGATCCTCGCCTTGGGCGTGCCACAGCCGCACTGCCAGGTTGTCCGCCTGGTCGGCCTCGGACTGGGGCATGACGATGACCGACTGCGTCGCCCCGAACCACAGGTTCGATGCGCCGATGAGCATCAGCTTGGGCGGATTGCCACAGCCGCCGCGCTCGAACGTGCCCAGGTGCGGGTGCCGCCCTCGGCATTGCGGCAGCTTCTCCGCGCCGCGTTCGCCCTGGGCCTCGTTCATCGGTCGCTTCTTGCCGCACTGTGTGCAAGCGATCGTGGCCGACGCGCCCTTACCTGAGGTGCGGTCGGTCATCCGCAGCTGCGGGTGCGGGGCTCCCGAAGGGCAGGCCGCGCCTCCGTGCACCCACCAGTCGTAAGGGAACTCGTCGAGGTGCCCGTCCGGGCACGCGAGCAGGTAGCGGGCCGGAACTGCCGTCTCAGCGCTCGCCTTGCTCCGGGGCCGGTCGGCGCGCCCGTAGCACTTCTCGTGCGAGAACCGGGCCTGATCGGGCCGGTACTTCTTCGTATTCGCATACGAGAACTGGCTGATCAGCCCCAGGTTGTCGCAGCCGTTGCAGCGCAGCCACTGCGGGAACACCCGCGCGGGCACACCGAGGTCCTTGCCTTCCTCGGACCCGGTGAACGCCACTGCCTGCCACGGGAACGGCCGCAGCTCGATGTTCCGGGAGCGCAGAAGTTTCGCGACCGCCCGGCGCAGTTGCGGCGCTTCGATGACAGGGATGCCCTCGCGACGCCTCCAGATCCGGTCCCAGTCGTCCAGGCCTGAGGGCATGACGGTGAACTGCGGCAGGTCCATGACCGACCCCGGCCCGTACGTGTACAGCAGCGAGGAGGGCCGCCCCGAGCCGACCTTCGCATAGTTCTGGTTCCGACCCTTCCGGCCGGCCTCACGCTCGGTCTCGGCGTCCCCGAGCGGGTCCAGCACCCGATCAGCCGGTACCGCCGCGAACCTCGGCTCCACATCGGTCATGACGAGGCTCCTTTCGCGGGCCGCTGCGCCTCCCAGGCCGGTTCGTCACCGGTCCGGTCGAACAGGTTCTCCTTGATCGGGCTGACCAGCAGGTTGATCTCGGGCTGGACCTCACGCATGGAGTTCGGCACCTTGAACGGCGCGATGTCCTTGCGCCCGGCCATCGACCGCGCGTGCTCGGGGCTGATCATCAGCGAACCGAACCGGGACTCGTCCGTGTACCGGTCGTACACCAGGGTCTTGCGCTGGTCGTCGATCCGCTGGTTGCGGTTGAGCCACTGACCGAGCCGGTTGTGCAGGCGGGTCCGTGCCCGGTCGGCGGTGACGTCGTCGCTCGCCCGGGCCACCCGCTCGCACAGCACGTCGATGAGACGCCGCACGAACGCCTCCTCGTCCTTGACACGCCGGGCCGCCTGCTCCTGGGAGAGCCCGTCAACGCGGTCGGCCTGCAGCACACGCGAAGCGCTCACCAGGACCCCGTCGAGGCCCCGGTCGAGCGAGGTCTGCGAGAACGGCGTCACCGACAGCGCCTCCACCTGCTTGTAGAACGTCTCGTGGTAGTGCCGGAACGTCTCGAAATGCGCCAAGTCGCGCGGCCGCGCCCAGTTCCCCAGCGCCACAACGAAACCCGGACGGTTCGCATCGCGGCCGACACGCGAGGACGCCTGGATGTACTCGGCGGTGTTCTTCGGCTGACCGACTACGAGCATGAGCCCGAGCCGGGTCACGTCCACGCCGACCTGCAGCATCGAGGTCGCAAGCACCGCGTCCAAAGGCAGCCGCTCGCGCCGCTCGGGGCTCCCGCCCGCTTCGGCGAGCGCCCGCTTCGCGGCGGTCGAGTCGAAGCCCGGATCGAACGGCACCCCCATCTGGCCCAGCGACGCCCCGATGTCGGCACTGGAGATGCGGGAAGTCAGCTCGGCGGTGCCCAGGTGCCCGTACTCGGTTCCCGTGCGCCGAGGCAGTTTCGACCACGAGCGGCCCTGCCGCAGGAACCGCTGGATGTCGTCCCCGAGGAACCGGGTCATGCCGGCCAGTTCCCTAGTGGCGCTGAAATAGCCGACGAGCGTCATGTACGGGTCGGCTTCGTTCGCCTTCCCGGTGTTGATGAGCAGCTGCCCGGCGGCCATGAGCACCTCGGCCACCCGGACCTCGGCGCTGGTGAGCCGTACCCCGGTACTCGCGACCCCGATGTAGCGGCGGCCCGGGTACTCCTCGGAGACGGGCAGCTCCTCGGAGAAGTACGTGTCCCCGGCGTCGATCACCTGGGGCGGGAAGATCATCGTGTCCCGCCCGTACAGCGCTTTCACCTGGTCGTGCGCGTTGCGGGCGGTCGCGGTGGAGGCCACCAGCATCGGCCGCACCGGCTGCCCTTCGGCGGTGGTCCACGCGGCGGCGGTGTCCACAGCGGTCTCGAAGAGCCCCACGGTGGTGCCGAGCGAACCGGTGATCAAGTGGAGCTCGTCCTGGATGATCAGGTCCGGCGGGCGCAGCCGCCGGGCCGGGCGCACCCGGGCGGCCGGATGCTTTCCTTTCCGCGGGTGCTGCCCGCCGTCGACGATGTCGCACTTGGCGTAGTCGGGGTGCACGTACCCGTGCCGGTCGCAGACCTTCGACACGTACCCGAACAGGGACGCGGCCTCCCCTTCGCGGGCGAGCCGCGCGAACTTGTCGACCGTGGCGATCACGAACGCGGGCGCGAGCCGATAGATCTCCTCGTCCACAGTGAGCACCGGCAGTCCCTCGCCGGAGTCGCCGCCTTCGGAGAACGGGCACTCGGCGAACTGGTCGCCGCAGTAGACCCGCACCCGCCGCTCGATCGCGTCCGGCTTGATGTCGCCGACCTTGATCTTCTCGCCACACCATGGGCACCGCTGGATCTGGAGCACCGTCAACCGGTGCGCGGCACCAGAGTTGTTGACGGCCTTGCTGATCTCGTCGTTCGCTTCGTCGAACCGCTTGGGGCTCACACTGGTGCCGACCCACAGGCCGATCCTGAACGGCGTCTCGCCCCAGGTGCCGGTGTCATTGATACGCACGGTCTCGGCCGCGCACATGAGCGCAGTGGCGCGCTGGAACTGCTGGGAGGTCAACAGCCGCAAGGTGTACCGCATGATGACCGCGACGCCGTTGTTCCCGTCGAGCGGCCCGGACTCCGATTCGACGACGCCTTGGAGCCTGCGGATCGCGAACGTGAACGCCGCCAGACCGAGATAGGCCTCGGTCTTGCCGCCGCCGGTGGGGAAGAACAGGAGTTGCGCGCGGGCCAGGTTCCCCGACCGGTACTTCCAGGTCGGGTCGGTCATCATGCGGATCTGCGTGAGGATGAACGCGAGCTGGAAGGTGCGCCAGTGGTGCGGGTGCTTCCCCGCGAGCACCCGGTCGCGCGCCTCGTCCATCGTCACGGACGGCTCGGCGGCGCGGATCTCGGCGACCTGCGTCTGGACGCGCTGGGCGGCCATGACCTCGTTCATGAAACGGAAGCAGCGCTGCGCGTCGGCATCGGCGAGCAGGAAGTCGAGGCCGTCGGCGAGCCGGTCGTAGACCAGGCGGGCGTCCTCAACGGCGTTGAGCGCTTCCTCGCTGAGGTGGCCCATCCGCTCCGCTTGCTCCTTGCGCCCCTTCAACCAGGAGTCGTACCCGGCGACGATCGGGCGCAGGCCCGCATCCAGGTTGGCTTCAGGCTTGGCCAGCTCGGTCATGTCGAGCAGGACGCCCTTGACCTCCTGCGCGGCGGTCTGCGGGGTCTCGCTGACCGGCAGCCAGGTCGTCCACACGCGCTTGGCGCGGCGAGCCTCGGGCCGGTCCTCGGGGGCCTTGTCCCACTCGGTCTCCCAGTCGACCGAGCAGGTGCGGCCCTGTGCGAATTCGAGCCGGTTACGGTACTGGAGGTCGAGGCGGCGGACCTCCTCGTCGGTGTCGGACTGCCAGTCGGTGTCGGCGACGAGGTCGCGGACCGGCAGAAACACCGACTCGCCGTCTGCGGAGACTTCGAGTCTGGTCTGGTACATCCAGGCGTTGACGGGGATCTGGCGCGGCGTCTCCCGGTCGTTGCACAAGGCGATCTCGATGACGGCGCGGCCGCGAGCCGCATCGTCTCCGCGGTCGATGTGCAGGACGGTGGTGTCACGGAGTTGGACTTCCCTGGTCTCGCCGGGAGCGAGGTCGGCGAGGCGGATCTCCTTGGGGATGCTGAAGTCCTCGCGCTTGTAGCGGCGGCCGGACTTCGGCTTCGCGCCTTCCTCTTCTTCCTCGCCCTTGTGGACGTTGTACACGCCCCAGGACGCAGTGACCTCGAAGCGCTCCAAGTCGATCGGCACCTGGAACCGCAGCCCCATCGAGGCGGGGATCATCAGGCCGCGCTGCTGCGGGATGTCATCGACAGAGTCTTCATCGGACTCGGCGGACGAGTCGTCGACGCTGGAGAGCGGCACTCCGCGGCTGATCTCCTCATCGGCGGAGACGGCGATGTCGAAGGCGGGCTCGTCGCTGTCGGCCTCGGTCAAGGGCGCCTTGCCGGTTTCGATCTTCGCCGGGGCGATCCGGCCGACGAGGTAGGCGGAGTCAGGAGTGCCGTCGAGGACTTCCTCCGGACCTCCTGCCGGGCCGAGGATCTCGCGCTCGAAGACATCGGTCAGGTTCTCGCGGGCGGTCCAGGAGGTGCCGTCAGGGGAGCGTTTGATCTTGTAGGTCGCACGGCCGTCCCCGGACGGGTCGACCTCGACGCGTTCGACATCGCTCACTCGTCATCCTCCTCGGCCTCGACCTCAGGGGCTTCGCCCTGTTCGGCGGCCCTACGGTGATTCTCCTTGAGGAGTCTGTCAAAAACCTCGACCCTGGCCTCGCGCGAGAGTGTGAAGCGGGTCATGCGCCGATACTCGTGGAAGCCGTGGCCGGGATCGATGTCCCAGCCGTAGGCGGCGAGGACGGCCCGGTCGAGCTCGACATGGATTTCACGGAGGCGGGCCACCTGTCGGTCTGCGGCGTCGCTTACGGCGGGGTCGTTGAACAAGTTGTAGAGCTTGGTGAGACCGAGATCCCGGTCCAACATGATCGCGCGACGCTCGATGTCGAGGGTTCGCCCGATCTCGTCGAGGGAGTCGATGCCAAGCGGACGCGGGAAGGTCAGGAAGACATCCGACGGGGTGTAGCGGACATCGGTGCGCATCGAGGAGGCGTACTTGACCGCCCAGAGCTGGTGCAAGCTTGATGAGAGAACAGCCTGATCGGCATAGGAGTTGGTGGCGTATACCACGACTTGTTCGCTCATGACCTGAGCGCTAGGTACTCGAAGAGGCATCACGGTCTTGCTGACGCGAGCGAGCGCTAGTACCTCGTCGAGATTCGCGATCGCTTTTCGCAGACCCGGTCGAATCCCGTCATATTTCCACCACTGTTCGCGCACACGTTTCTCGCCAACGTGTTCTCGTTGCGGCTTCACGAATTCTCTTACATGGTTGAACGGAAGCTCGAAGCGTTTAGATTCTTCCTCGCTGCGGTTGTTGAAGTCAATTACGCATCGTGGTGCCGAACTATCGGGATTTTGATTTAGGTCTTCACCATTGAGATATGAAGAGAGCACTTCCTGGTTCTTCGGGTCGACTTCGATCCATGCGGCAGCTACCTCGGGCCGAATCACAAATCCGATCCCGCGAACGATGCAGCCCTGGAAGGCCCTGTTGGCGTTCTCCCGCAGTCGTGCGGGCGGGCGCTCTGGTCCCCGCGCCGGGTCCAACATGGTGATGATCCAGTCGGCTTCCTCGCCGTCCGCGATCCGCTTCACCTCACCCGAGACCGGGCCGAAGGAGCCCCAGACGGCCGCGAATTCCAGGTTCGCGGTCTTGACCGGCCAGGCCCTGCTTTGAATCGAGCGTGTGATGGTGAAACCATCCGAATCCAGCCGGTCAAGACCGACTTCACGGGTGTCGCCTTGGGCGATGGTGTTGGTGGCGATCAGGCCGAAGTTCCCGTTCGCGGTCATGAGTTCTTTGGCGCGCAAGAAGAAGTATGCGACCAGGTCGGCGCTACCCTTCTGGCCGCTGGCGAGCTGGCTCACGAACCAGTCACGGACATCGGTGCCCATGGCGCCGGTGATCTTCTGGCCGCCCACGAACGGCGGGTTGCCGATGATCGCGTCGAAGCCCTTGTGGTCGACGATCACGTCTGGCGCGGCGAGCGTCCAGTGGAGCGGTTTCCAGCGCTTGTAGTCGGTCTCTACAGTCGGGGTGAGTCCGGCTTCGAGGATGCCGTCGAGCATCGTGCGGTCAGGTTCACCTTTTTGCGGGTAGGCCAGGCCGACCGCGATGCGGAGGTCTTCGTATGCCTCCTTGAGCTTCTTGCCGGGCTTTCCGCCGAATCGCAGCCCGGCCGCGATCACGCCGTCAGCGATGTCCGAAAGCTTCGCAGTCAACTCCCGCTGCCGCGTGACCTGCCGCCGCTTCGCGGCGACCGAGCGTTGCGGGTCGGTGTTGTCGACTTCGCTGGCGAGGCCTCGGCGCAGTTCCGTGACCTTGTTCAGGGTCTCCTTGACGTCCACCCGGTCCACGATCTTGTGTGGGCTCTCGGTCGCGATGTCGAAGAGCGTGGCTGGCGCAGCGGTCTCGGGTTCGAGGCTCATCGTCTCGATCTGCTTCGGGTCGACGATTCCGAGCAGCGAGTTGCCGCAGAAGATCTTGTCGTCCACGAACGAGAACGGCAGGTCCGCGTCCAATGAGACCAGCCACAGAGAAAGCTTGCACATCTCCACGGCCAGCTCGTTGATGTCGGCCCCGTACAGGCACCGGGAGACGACCTTCCGGATCGCCCGGGTCTCCAGTTCGTGGCCGGTCCCGTAGGCGATCCCCTCGGCCTGCCAGGCCTCCACCAGTCTGGCTGCCAGGTATCGGGCCGCTGCGACGAGGAATGCTCCTGAGCCGCAGGCGATGTCGGCAATTTTCAGGTTCAGGATCTCATCGGGGTGAAGCAGCACCCACTGTGTACGGTCATCGGTCTGGTGCGGTCCCGGCTTGTACACCAGGGGTTCCAGTGCATGCGTGACGACCTCTTCGGCGAGGTCTTTCGGCGTGTAGTGCGCGCCCGCGTTCGCACGGGACGGGGTCTCGACGACCATGACGCCGCCGGGCATGACGGCCAGCGGCCAGCCGCGCAGATCGCGGCGGATGATGCCGATGAAGGGCCGCAGCCGTTCCTGGAGCTCCGGGTCCATCGTGACGGCGCGGATCGCAGTCTCGACGTCTTCGACCTCCGCCTTGAGCGCCTTCGCCAGCGCGTTCGCGGCGGGCGGCTCAGCAGCTTTCTGGTGGTCCTTGGCCCACTTGATGATCGCGGTGGCAAGCTTCGTTTCCCCCGCGTGCTTCGCCGCGAGTCCTTCGAGGATGCTCAGCGGGATCTCGGGTTCGGCCCCGGCCTTGCCGATGAGGCCGACCGTGACCTCTTCGACGTCGGCGGCGGAGTAGCCGAGGAGGCCTTCGTAGATGTAGCCGATCTGCTCGACGTCGATCTCGCGGAAGGAGATCCGCAGCGCCTCGCCCTTGACTTCCGGCACCTGCACGGCTTTGAGGACTTCGAGCATGACCCGGTCGGAGACGGTGACGGCGAGGCCGCCTTCGCCTGCGTCCGTGAGGAACGCGGTTCGTTCGGGGTCGAACAGGGAGCCGCCGTAAGCGGGGAGGCGCAGATCCTCGAAGACCGCGCCCTCATACAGTGCACGGGAGGCGGCCAGAAGCCGGTGCCAGGTGATGTAGGTGCCGCCGAGGGCGCCGATGCCTTCGTCTCTCTGGCGCTGGTCGAGCAGGTCGAAGCGGTCCGAAAGGCTGTACCCGGAAGCGAACAGCTCGTTCTCGGGCAGGAGGCCACGTTCCTCGGCGAAGAGCAGGAACACCACGCGCATCATGACGGTGACGGCGGCCTGGTAGACCTCATCCCTGTCGGCCGGGAGCGGGTCGGGCTGGCCGTTGTCGGCGGCGCGCAGGGCCGATTCGGAGAAGGACTGGACCAGGAGTTCGACGGCCCGTCGGACTTGGACGCCGAGAGCGTCGGTGATGTCGGCGGCGTCGGCGACCGATTCGGTGAAGAGCACGCCGAGCCGGTCGGCGGCCTTGCCGCCGACGAGGTGCTTGGGGCTGAGCAGCTGCCGGAAGGCGCGCAGCGCTCCAGGCTCCTCGATCCACAGGTGCGCGTCAGTGACACCGGAGGCGGTGCTCAGGTCGGTCTGGGCGCTGACGACAGCCCACCAGCGGCCGTCGGTGACGACGCCGACCGGTACGCCCGAGGCGCGCAGCAGGTCGCTCATGCGGTCGATGGGGCTGGCGTTCCAGCCGTCGGTGAGCGGGTCGCGCAGCGATTCGACGGGGTCGCAAACGAGCGTGAGCGCGCCGATGTTCTCACCGCGGACGAGCGCGCCACTCGGCCGGACCGTGACCGCCCGGTTCGGGGCCTTGACTTCGATCGCGGCGAGGGCGGGCGCATCGGCGCCCACATGCGAAGCGCCCCAGCCGAAGACCTCCCGTAGGACGGTCTCGACCCAGGCGTCCCGCGCCTCGCGGTATCCGTCGAGCGCGGCTTCGTCTCGGTCGCGGTCGAGGACATCCCAGGCCTTCTCGAACGCGGGGAGGCTCGCGCGCAGCACGGCTTTCGGCTCGTCGTCCAGTACAGGCATGCCGGTGGGCCAGACCCGCCTGAGCACTGGGAGCGACAGGAACGGGCCGTCGGTCTCGACCAGGTCCAGCCAGGAGCGGTGCGCGTCTTCGGGTTTGATCGGCTTGCGGTGCTTCACCGGCGGGCCTTCCATTGCTCGGCGTCGTCAGGGGTCAGCGCGAAGATCACGGCGGCCCCGGTCAGGTGCGGGCGGACATCGGTGTACCGAGCCTCGATCGCGGCGCGTTCGAGGTCCTGTTGCCGGTCAAGGTTGAGCAGCCGGTCCTCCATGGCGCGCATGTCGTCGCGCAGCTGCCGCTCCTGGTCGCGGTTCAGGTCGATCTCGCCGCGGTGGTTGAAGCTGAACAGCCCCGCGGACTGATCCTCAAGCGCTCGCCGCAGCCCGTCCAGCGACTCGCGCAGGTTGGCCCGGAACGCCTTGAAGATCTCCTCGGAGCGGTCGAGGTCGGCGCTCTTGCGCTTGCCCAGATCAGTCTCGACGAGGGCCTGGAGCTTGCCCGCCTTCGTGTTCATCGCGTCGACGAGTCTGGAGTAGAGCCGCGAGCCTTCGGCGTTCCAGTTCTCGGCCAGCGCTGTGAGGACCGCAGGGTCGGCCAGGTGCATCCGCTCCCGGTCCAGTGCTTGGTCTACGGCCTGTTCGGTCTTCTCCTGGGCCAGCGGACGCCCGTTGAGCCGCAACCCGGTGAGGAACACTTCTTCGTGCAGGCGCAGGCCGCCGCGGCCGACGAGGACCAGGCGGCCCACGGCGGCCACGCAGGATTCGTCGAGGTCGTCGACGACGGTGGCGGTGGCCCGGTGCAGGAGCGAGTCGCCGCCGAACAGCTCGGCCCGCAGGAAGCGGGTGGCGCGGCGCAGGACGGCGTGGCCGAGGTGGAGGTTGACGACGTCGGACCGCCCGGCCGCGATCTCGCCGTCGAAGGTGACCGTTCGAGGATTGTCGGGGTCGAGCCGGGTGGCGAGTCCTGCCAGGGCCGGCTGCCAGGAGGCGTCGAGTTTCGGGACCTCGAAGAGCCCGGGGGCGATCGCGCCCTCGTTCTCGCTCGGGTCCCGGGACGGGATCAGCGCGGGCTGGCCGCTCAGCTCGAAGGCGGTGTCGACGACGCGGCGGGCGTTCGCGGGCGTCCAGTGCATCGCCTCGCGGGTTCGCTCGTGGTTCTCGGAGAGCCGCGCGAGTTCGCGGTTGAGGTCGGTGCTGCCCGCGAGCGCCCGGCCGATGACCTCGCTGCCGTTCTCCGGTGCGGCCTTGGGCTTCTTGCGGTTCGGGGAGGGCGCGAAGTGGTCCTCGATCTCGGCTTCGACGTCGGCGACCTGGTTGACCGAGCCGAGGTCGTCGGCCACGACGCCCACTTTCTTCGCGATCCGCTGCATGAAGTCGGCATCGGCCTCGTAGGTCGCGGAGGACCGCTCGGGCCGGAACTGGAAGATCTCCGGCGTGTGCAACTGCCCGTACCGGTCGATACGGCCGATCCGCTGCTCCAGGCGCGAGGGGTTGAACGGGACGTCGTAGTTGACGAGTCGGTGGCAGTACGCCTGGAGGTCAATGCCCTCGCCGGCGGAGTCGGTGGCGAGCAGGATGCGGACCGGCTCGTTCTGCGGCGGTGCGGAGAAGCGCTCGCGGACCTGCTCACGGTCCTCGTGCGCAGTCGAGCCCTGGATGACGGCGAGCCGGTCGCCGCCCAGCCCGGCCTGCTCCAGGTTCACCTTGATCCACTCCAGGGTGGCCGCGTACTCGGTGAACACGACGACGCGCTCGTTCGTCCACAGCTTCTTGTCGGGGCGGCAGATCCTGGTGAGGAAGCCGATCAGGGCGTTGAGCTTCGAGTCGGGCCGGTACTGGAAGCCCCGACCCCACTCGACGAGCGAGCCGATCTCGGCCTTGGTCGCCGCCGAGAGCGGCGCGGAGCGCTTGGCCGCGCGCAGGGTCTCGGCCTCGGGGTGGTCGGCCTCGCCCTCCTCCTCATCGGACTGGCCCGAGCCGAGCACGTCCTGGAAGTATTCGCGGTCCTCGTCGATTTTGCCCGCCGTGGGCCCTTCCTCGTACTGGTGCAAGGTGAGGGCAAACGACCACGGGCTCGATAGGAACCGCTTCTTGAGCAGCATCGACATGATGTCCCCGGCCCGGCCCTTGCCGTTGCGGCGGGCTGATTCGGCGAGGATGCGCTCCAGTTCCGCGAAGTGCTCCTGCTCCTCCTCCGTCGGTTCGAAGCGGATCGACTTCAGCTCGCGGGCCTTGAAGTCCTTCTCCTTGATCTGCGTCTTGAGGCGGCGCACGGCGACTTCGTCGAGCGCCCGCTCGTCGAGGAGCGCGCCTCGCGCGAAGCGGCGGTCGTCGATCATCTCCATGAGCGCGGTAAAGGACTCGCTGTAGCCGTTGTGTGGGGTCGCGGAGAGGAACAGGCGGTGCTCGCACTGCTCGGCCAGGGCGCGGGTCGCGATCGTCCGGTTGCTGTCGACCGCGTACCCGCGCGCTCCCGCTAGTCGGCTGGGGCTGGCGGGGGCGACGTGGTGGGCTTCGTCGACGATGAGCGCGTCGAACGCGTAGCGGCGCCCGCTCTCGGCGCGGCCCGCGTCGTGGTAGACCTCGCGCAGCAGCCGCTGCGCGCGGACCGTGGAGAGCCAGGCCATGCTCACGATGGTGCGCGGGAACAGCCGGAACGGGTTCGCCGCCAGGCCGTGGCTGCGGCGGACCTGGGCCATGAGCGAGGAGTCGACGATGGTGAAGTCGAGGCCGAACTTGTCGCGCATCTCGTCCTGCCATTTCAGCCGGAGGCTCGGCGGGCAGACGATGACGACGGATTTGGCGCGCTGGCGGAGCAGGAGCTCGGCGATGACGAGTCCGGCTTCGATGGTCTTGCCGAGGCCGACGTCGTCGGCGAGGAGCAGGTTGGTGCGTGAGGAACTGAGGGCGCGGCGCAGGGGTTCGAGCTGGTACGCCTCGATGTTCACGCCGGCCCGGAACGGGGACTGGTAGGCGTCGGCGCGGGCCGAGGTAACCGCGCCCCAGCGGACGGCGTCGACGAACGCGGCGAGGCGGTTGGGGTCGTCGAAGGTCGCCGGGCTGAGCGTCTCGGGGAGGCCGTGGGCAGGGAGCAGGCCGTGACCGACTTCGAGTTCCCACACGACCCGCAGTTCGGTGCCGAGGTGGTCTTCGGAGAGCGATTGCAGCGAGACGACGTGCGTGGGTGCAGCGGGAGCGCCGTAACCGGGGCCGACCGGGACCGACTGTTCGCGCACGTCGGTCACGGCCCAGGTGGAACCGCGGACCGATACGACCTGGCCGAGTTCGGGGAGCCCTGCCCGTGCTCCGGTGTCGGGTTGTCCTGTCGCCTGATTCTCCACGAGTGCCGCTCCTTGAGTGTCATCGCAGGTCCGCAGCGTATTCGAAGGAGAGGTGAGCGCGCTCCCGGACCAGCGCTCAACTCTAACAAGGACAGCCGATGAGAGGTGTCCTCGCGTGTCGATTGCCGGTCCGGGAACAACCGCTCTCAGTCGGCCGTGTCGGCGACCGGGGAGGCCCCGAGGGCCTGAACGAGGCGGTCCCTGATCCGCAGCTTGCGTTCCTCGAAGAACGTCATGAAGTCGGCGAGGTCGAGCGGGAGGTCGTCGAGGTCGTTCTCGGCGATGTACGTCTTCCGTTTCTCCTCGCTCGGGAAGGCCGAGGCAATCCAGTCGGCCGGGAGGGCGTCCTGCTTCTCGATGTTGGCGGTGCCCGCGAGCAGTTGCAGGTTGGGCAGGAGGTTGAAAGCGTCCATGAAGCCGTCGACCTGATCGGAGGGGACGCCTGCCCCGCCGAGCTTCTTCTTGGTGAAGCGGGACTTCGGGAAGATGTGGTCCTCATGGAATTTCTTGCCCAGATCCAGGCCCGGGTACAGCACTGACAGCACGGCGAAGGTCCGCTGTCCGGCGTATTTGAGGTTGAGCAGCTCGTCGATCTCGGCCATGTCGAAGACCAAGCCTTTGCCGGCCGCGCCCATCGCCGACTCCACCGCCGTCACCGGGAACCCCGAGACGGAGTCGGTGCGCAGTACTTCCCGGATGCGGGTCAGGAGCGTGTCGAGGCCCGATCCCCAGATGCCCCGCTTGACGAGCGAGCGGGTGACCCAGCCTTGGAGGGCGAGCCGGTCGGCCGCGTCCGCGGTGGAATCGAGATACGAGTCTCCCGCGCCACGGAGGCTCAGGTAGTAGGCGACCGGGACGATAACGCTGTTCGCGGTGAGGTTGCGTTCGTTGAAGCCGAACTGCTGGATCAGGGTCGCGGCGCGCAGCAGCGCGCCCCGGATCTGGGGCCAGGCCGCCTCCACCTTTGCCATGTTCGCCTGGGTGAAGTTGGTGACCTTGAATCCGACGTCCAAGTCCGCGATGGTCAGCGCGGTCTTGAGGACCACGTCCTTGGAAAACGAGAACTGCCGCCCGGCGTTGCTGTTGAGGTCGAGGACGAGGGAGCGGACCTCCTCGCGGGCGTCGAGCTCGCGCCACTGGTTGGTGGCCATCGACAGCAGCAGGTCCGAGTACGAAAGCTGTGTACCGCCGCTGTTGACCCGGACGAAGATCTCCAGGACCTTGTCGGGGTCCTGGTCCTCGACCAGGAAGTAGTTCATCGGCTTGAGCACGCGGACCGCTTCGAAGAGGTCGTAGAGCCGCTGGAACGCCTCACCGGAGTCGGCGATGCCGCGGCGCGCCAGTTCCTTCATGATCGCCGGGCCCGAGTTCTCGAGGTCGAGGACCTCACCGACGCGGAACCACTTCTCATCCGCGGCGGCGTCCTTGTCGGTGAGGAACCGCAGGTCGTACTTGAGTCCCAGTTCCTCGTCCTCGGGTTCCTCGGTGAGGTTGAGGTAAAGGCGCTTCACCGGGAACGCGTCGGGGCTGCTCCACCAGGCGTATTTCCGCTTCTCAGCGAAACTGCCGTACAGAGCGAGGTTCAGCGATGTGAGCCGCTGCTGCCCGTCGAGCACTGCCGTGGTACCGCTGCCCGCCGGGACCGTCGCCTTGTCCGCGTACGGGTTGTCGCGCTCGTGGTAGTTGGTGAGGAACTCGTAGAAGGTATACGACTGCGCGGTCTCGGGCTCGACCTTCCACAGCAGGAACGAGCCGACGGGGTAGCCGCGCATCAGACTGTCGACCAGCTTCGCAATCTGGTCAGGCCCCCAGACGAACTCGCGCTGGATGGCGGGCATGAGGTAGTCGCGCTTGTGGATGCTGGCAAGCATCTCCGCGATGCTACGAGGGGTTTGGAAGGACACGTCGACACTGCTTTCATGGTGCGAGAGAACGGGAACGGCTGCTACGGAAGGTATCCGACCGGTGCACGTCGGAAGAAGGCGACTGTCGGATTCCGGACACGCTCTCATGTTGAAGCGGGTCTGCCACGGGCAGAAGAATTGTCCGGTGATTTTGTCCGATCGAACCTCCCGAATTGATTGTCCGGCAAGCGAAATTGCTGCACATGAGGGTTGTAGTCGGGTGACCACAGTATCTAGAATTCCGGCATGGTGGACATCGAAGAGGAAGGCGGCCCACCCGCGCCGCCGCCGTTGCAGGAACTCGGACGCCAGCTCGAAGCCGAACGGGTCAGGCCTCGACATCGACTTCCCAACGGGTACAAGAAGGCCGACGTGCCGCGCGACATCTGCTCGGAGAAGACATTGAGCCGCTTGGAATCCGGGCGGTACCGGGGTGCGAAGGTCGGTACCGTGCTCAACCTGTTGCGGTTCTATCAGACGCACCATGAGCAGGTCGACCACATCGCGCGGCTAGCAGAGGCAGCCAGGGCGCGGGACTGGTGCGCCGTCTACGGCAACGTGATCGACGACGGCGGGTGGTTTCTCCAGCAGTGCGAGGATGCCGCGAGCTACCTGTGCTACCACTCGGGCCTGAACATCCCGTCGCTGATCCACAGCGAGGCCTACTACCGGATGATCCAGAGGACCACCAAGGTCTCTTACGAAGGCGAGATCGACTGGGAAGAAGGTCTGGAGTTCCGTATGGAGCGTCGCCAACGCTGGATCGAATCCGAACGCCCAGCCGTGCTTCTCATGGGGGAGGGCGCGCTGCGGGTGGACTTCGGCCCCGAACGCGACGCAATCCTGGCCGACCTGAAGGAAGTCTCGGCAATGCCGTTCGCCGACGTGCGGGTCATCCCGTTCTCCGCTGGACGCTACGACCTACAACAATGGGCGTTCAGGCTGTTCGAGTATGACAACGGCCAGGAGGCGGTCATGAACGTTGAGACCGTGCGCGGCGGGGGATTCGTACCCGCGGACTCTTCGCGAGGTAAATTCTTGACGGACGCCTTCAAGGAGGCGTTGCGAATCTCGATCACTCCGGAGGGTTTCTTTCAATGAGCACGACAGGTCCCTGGCGCAAATCGAGCCGCAGCGGTGGAAACCAGAGTGACAACTGCGTCGAGGTGCGACTCAACGGCGACGCCGCGCAGGTCTCGGACTCCAAGCTTCCCGAGGACCGCCCGATCGTCACCGTCACGCCCGCAACCTACAACGGCCTGCTGGCCTGGGTGAAAGACCACGGCTGATGGCCGTCCGCGAGCACCCGCTCAAGGGTCAGTTCGATGCCGCCACTGCGCGCTGGGTCCGCCCCGACGCCGACGACGGCACTCCCGGCGAACTCGAGATCGGGTTCGCCCCTGACGGTCTGGTCGCCATGCGTCGCCTCGACGATCCAGAGGGGACGATACTGATCTACACCCCCGAGGAGTGGACGGCGTTCGTCGAAGGCGTCAAAGACGGGGAACTGGACCTCGCGGTCCTCTCCGAAGACGCAAGGCAGGCAAGCAAGTAGAGAGAGGTTCGGCATGGCACTGACCACTTCCCTGGCAGGTCGGGTTCGTAACACGAGCCTGCCGAAGAGCCATGCCCTCCTCCCTCTCTTGGAGGCGGTCGTCAACGGGATTCAGGCCATTGACGCCCGCTTCGGCGACGACGTCGAGCGGGGACGGCTTCATGTCAAGATCCTGCGCAGTCCGCAGGACCAGTTGGACTTCGGCCCTTCCGGTCCCGGCCGCACGGCGCTGAACCCGATCGTCGGGTTCACCGTCGAGGACAACGGGACGGGTTTCGACTCGGAGAACATGAAGTCCTTCGAGACCTTGGACAGCGAATTCAAGGCGGGGATCGGTTGCCGTGGCGTGGGCCGCCTGCTCTGGCTCAAGGCGTTCGGCAGGGTTTCGGTCCGCAGCGCCTACCGGGATGCGGAAGGGGGCCTTCGGGGACGCCAGTTCAGGTTCTCTGTCGAGAAGGAGATCGAGCGACTGGGGGAGCACCTAGACTCCGACGAGCCCGGCACGACGGTGTCCCTGGAGGGGTTCAAGGTCGCTTTCCAGCAGAGCGCGCCGAAGAGCGTCGAGTTCATCGCACGTGAAGTGTTCGAGCACTGCATCTGGTACTTCCTCCGGCCGGGCGGCGCTCCTGAGGTGACGGTGGCCGACGACGACGAGAGCGTCTCGCTCAACCAGCTGATGGAGGACTTCGTGTTCTCCGAGATGCTGCCGACGACAGTCGACGTCAAAGGCGAGAAATTCACCATGGTCAATCTCCGCTTCAGGTCGACCACACGCAGCACCGCGCCGCGGCTGCACTGGTGCGCGGCGAACCGCGTGGTGCTGGAGGAGAACCTCACCGGTAAAGTGCCCGGACTGTCAGGGAAGCTGAAGGACGAGCGCGGCGCCGAGTTCACATACATCTGCTACCTGTCATCCGGCTTTCTCGATGAGCACGTTCGTGCGGACCGCACCGCCTTCGACATCGACGAATCAGTCACGGGCAGGCTGCTGGCACGCGAGATCTCACTGGGCGACATCCGCAAGGGCGTGCTTGACGAAGTAGAGAAGATCCTCGACGTCGAGCTCAGGGCGGCTCGCGAGGAGGGCAAGGAGCGGGTCAACGAATTCGTGAGCCACCGCGCGCCGAGATACCGGCCCGTCCTGGCCCGGCTCGAGTCGCTCGGTCTGACCGTCGACCCCTCGATCAAGGACCATGAACTCGAGCTTCTGCTGCATCGCGCCCTGCAAGAACTCGAAGCCGAAGCCATCGCCGAAGGACACGAGGTCTTCGCCCAGACCGGCTCGGTACGGTCCGAGGACTACCAGGAGCGACTCACCCGGTACCTCGACAAGCTTAGCGACATCAACCAGTCCGACTTGGCTGCCTACGTCTCGCGGCGACGGGCCGTTCTCGATATTCTGCTCAAACTGATCCGGTCGGACGAGCACGGCAAGTACAGCCGGGAGGACGCCATCCACTCCCTGCTCATTCCGATGCGTACCGAATCGAACGAGCTCGGCGCGGATGCGTCGAACCTGTGGATCATCGACGAAAGCCTCGCGTTCCACGACTACCTCGCCTCCGACAAGACGCTCAAGAGCATGCCGATCACCGGCGACGATTCGACCAGGGAACCCGACATACTCGCGACGAAACTCGCCGATGCCCCGGTGCTGGCGGCCTCGGGCGAGAAGCTCCCGCTGTCGTCGATCGTGGTCGTCGAGATCAAGAGGCCGGGGCGCAATGATGCGTCGGAGGGGAAGAACCCGATCGCGCAGTGCCTCGACTATGTGAAGCGCGTACGGGCAGGCGGCGTCATGACCGCTGCCGGGCGCCCGATCCCGAAATCCGAGGAGTCCCCCGCCTTCTGCTACATCGTGGCCGATCTGACGCCGACCATGGTGGAACGATGCGAGATGTCGAACTTGCGCGCGACCTCTGACAGGCTCGGCTTCTTCGGCTTCAATGAACCCGCCAAGGCGTATATCGAAGTGATAAGCTTCGATCGGCTCGTCAACACGGCCATGGAACGGAACCGGGCGTTCTTCGACAAGCTCGGCCTGCCTTCGAGCTAGTCGACCACACGCGCCGACGGGACACCGCGGCGCGTCCTTTTGTCCGTTCTGGACGGCCGACACGAGCTCGTGGCCGTGCGGTCCGGGATGCCTCGCCCGTCAGAGTTGATCATGGCGTGAGTGTCCTCGCAGGTCATAGGCTCGATCCCATGAACGGGAACGAGACAGCGAATCAAGACGGAGCCGCCCTCGAACGCGGGCATTTCCGATACGGCACCATGAACTTCACCGTCCGGGCCTCCAGTGCCGACGCCCCGGACTCGTTCCAGGTCTATGCGAACGGGAACCCGGCCGACATCGCCCTCATCGTCTCCGGGCTCGCCTCCTGGAACCTTCGCGCGACCTGGGGCGACGGCTGGCGCTCCGGGACCGTTGAGTGGAAGGCCCGCTTCAAGGAGCACGCCTTCATGGTCTTCTACAACGGACAGACGCCCCCGTCGGGGAAGGTCCGTGCGTGCAATGGATGAGGTCTTTCTCGGCAAGTTCCGGCGCACCCCCGCGGACTTCCTCGTCTACCGCACCGGGCCCGACTCCTACCGCGTCGACTGCCGCGACAGCCCGAACGCCGGTCCCAGCGAAGTCTGCCGGTTCACCGCCGACACCGACCCGGTCTGGCGCGGCGCCTGGAACGGCGACCAGTGGTGCGCCTGGATTGAAGCCCAAGCCCGCAAGATCATCAGCGGCGCTTGAGAAGCCGCTCCCCGTCCCGCGCGATTGAACCTCGAGCCCGGTCGGGGAGCACCACCCGGGCCGATCGATCTGGTGGGGATCGGTCGGCCCACTCCCATCCCCGGGTGCGGCACTCATACGTCGCAAGAACAGCGCCCCGCGGCTTGGCAGACGCCGCACCATGGACACTTGAACTGCGTCCAGTGGGATGATTCCGGGCACGGCAGAGCGGCGATGTCACTGCCGTAGGCGAGGTCCGCACCGTCCTCGTCGCCGATGGAGACCACCGTCGCGCCGTGGGCCCAGAGCACCGGGAAGCGCCGGTTGCAAGCGCCGCACTTCCGCAGTCCCCATTGGCCTTTGCAGTCATCGCAACGGCAATGGAAGGTCTCCTCGGCACGCGCCTCGAACCGGGTTGCACTGCCTCTGCAGATCGGACAAGCCGCGATCCGCGCGAGCACGGCTGCGGCCCTGTCCAGCGCCGCCGCGACGTCGGAGGCTTCCGGCTGCCGGCCCTCGCCCCGGCGGCGGGGACGATCGGCGTCTGCGCGCTCGATCTCGGCCGTGAGCGCCGCATGTTCGGGGCCGGTCGGTGGGCGCAGCAGCCGGAGACCTTCAGTACCCGACTCGATCCAAGCGTGATGCCCTGGGCGCCACCACGACGGGATCGGCATTCGCGGAGGGTACGAGTCCATGACGAACGGGGCCCACAGCGCCCAGCGCAGGGCACGTGCCAGACGCTCAGTGCTCTCGATCTCAAGAGGATTGACCGGGACCACCCCCGAAAGACGGTCGCCGGGGCGCGGTAGCCCGGTCCAATGGGCATGGGTGCGCAGTGCCGACGGCAGCGCGTCGCGATCGGTGCGGAGCCCTGGATAGGCGAGCACCGTCGGGACGCCGTCTGCGGCATCGGGGCGGGCTGCGGAAGCAGCGGTCAGATCCGCCGGTACCGCGACGATCTCGGCGACGACGACGCCCGCTGAGCGGACCTCGATCACCGGCCCGTCCGACTCGATCGACTGGTTCGGCCAGATGGTTTCGAGCCCGAGTACTTGCATGGCACGCGCCACCGCCGCGGCGACGAAAGCGCTGTAGGCGGCTTCGAAGTCGGCGCGGTCGTCGCGGTGTTCGTCGGTCGCGTCCTTCTCGCCCAGCGCCCACGCCTCCCAGAGCGCGGCCGTGCGCCGGTAGCGGAGGTCCCGGGTGAGCAGATTCGTGCGCGGCAGGCGGAACGGGATCGAGGCGCGCCGGTTCGCCTGCTGGTACAGCGGTGTGCCGCGCAGCCGGTCGAGGCCTCGCAAGTGCGGGCGGAGCCGGTCGGCGGCGGCTTTGACGGCCGCGGCGTGGACAGTGCCGTCCTCCGCGGCCTCCCCGAGGAGCACCGACAGGCGGCGGAGCTTCCAGTGGGACTGCCCGGTGTCGTGGAGGGCATTCGCATACCGTTCGAGTCCCGTCGCGTGCCGTTCGAGGGTGTCGAGGTCGCGCAGTCGCCGCGCGAGATACCGGCGAAGCCGGTCCACGAGCTGCACGGCCGTCCGGTTCTCGAAGAAGTCGAACTCCTCCTTGAAACGGACGGTCAGCAACTTCGTAGGAATCGGTCGGCCGGAGTCGTCCCGGTCGGCCCACTCCTCGGTGCGCGAGGCCAGCCGGACCAGGCCCTCGACGGGGACGCGCCGGGCCTCGTCCGCGCGCACCAGGGCGTGCTCGATGCCGAGACGGTCGGCCGGACGGACGCAAACTGCGGTCAACGCGTCCAACTCATCCGCGATCGCTCGGTCGAGCGCGGTCAGGTCAGTGAGGTGCTCGGCCATCGGGGTGACGACCGGAACGCCGTGCGCTTCGGCATCGGGGGCATCGAGCCGCCGGGCCAGCGCGACGACCGCCGCCATGACGTAAGGGTCCGGCTCCGCTTCCGCACCGCGGACCGTCACGCGCTTCTCCGGCGGCGCTCGTCGGCGAAGACCTGAGCGCACTTTTCCGGGCTCGTGCCGGGGAAGTGAGCCGTCCAGGCGTCACCGAGCTGTTGCTCCAGTTGGTCGATCCCTTCCGCGGACACCTCGAAACGGCTTCTGATCTGCCGCAGCACCTTCGATGCGATGAACTGGTCGGCTCCCAGCGCGACCGGATCGCATGCCCCTGCTACGGGGTCAGCGTCGCGGCGGGCCTCGGACTCGGTGCCGCGAGCGGCCGTGAAGACGGGAAGGAAGGCTTCCAGCTGCGATTCGAGGCGCGGTCCGACCTGGACGCGTCCGATCTCGAACAGATCGTCCCGCAGGACGTCCAGTAGGTCCTTGACCGCCGTGACGGCCTTGCGGTGCTTGCCTTTCGCCTCACCGAATGCGCTTCGGAGTGCGCCGAGCGTGTAGGGCTCGACACTGCTGCCGCCCGGAACCCAGGGCCGCTCCGGGGGCAGTTCGAGGAGGAACGCGCGATTGTAGGTCTTGTCGGCGAATTCGAGTGTGGACTCGTCTTGGTTGGCGGTACCGATGAACCACACGTTCGGTGGCACCTCGATGGCCGTGCCGTCGAGTTCGAAGCGGGCGGGTGGCTTCCCGGATCCGCCTGGCGCGAGCCTGATCGGGGTCGTGTCGTCGCTTTCGAGGCGCGACAGCAGGATCGAGAAGTACTGCTCGGGGCGGGAGAGGTTCATCTCGTCGAGGACGATGAAGAACGGGCGGTTCACGTGGCGCGGCGAGCCGGCCTTGTACAGCGCGGTCAGGAACCGGGTCTCGTGGAAGCGCTGCTCGAAGACGTTGTAATGGCCGAACAGGTCGTGCTGGTCACGCCACCCGGCCTGGACCTCGATAATCTCGCAGTGGGCGTTGAGGGCCGCTGCGAAAGCCTTCGGGAGCGAGGTCTTGCCGATGCCGCTCATGCCTTCGAGGAGGTGCAGGCGGCTCATCGCCATGCCGCCGAGGAAGGCGCAGACGTCGTCGAGCCGGTAGGCGAGCTTCGACTGCCTCCACATCGCGCCCTGCATGTCGCGGGCGAATCGGTGCAGGTCGCTCTTGCCGCCGTCCTCGATTGCGGGGAACGCGAACTCGTCGTCGGCGTCGATCGCGGTGCAGGCAGGGAAGAGCGTCGCCGCCGGATCCTTGGCGTTGGAGGCGATCAGCTTCTCGTAGGACTCCTCCAGCGTGCCGAGCTGCTGCTGGTAGCCGCGCACGACGAAGTCGTAACTCCGCTTCGCCTCCTTGAGCTGGTTCGTCATGAGGTGTGACGCCTGGTCGAATACCGCCCGGCTCTCCATTTCGTCGAGCGCGCGCTGGAGGCGTTCGCGCTCCTCGCGCAGTTCCTGGTTGTTGCGTTCGAGGAAGTGCAGCCGGTCGAGGTCTTCACCGTCGAGACGTTCGGAGAGCTGGTGCCGCAGCTCCTGGTTGTGTTCGCGGAGCTGTTCCAGCTCTTCGAGAAGCCCCTCGGGGTCGCGGTTGCCTACTGCGGCCCATTTGCTGCGCATCGCCGTCTGCTCGCGCTCCAGCCGGTCAATCTCCCCTTCGGCGCCTTCGATGCGGCCCTTGGACAGGCGGACCTTCGTCTCGAGTTCCTGGATGCGCTCCGCGCTTTTCGACGCAACCTCGGCGTCGATCTCGCGGTTCCGGCGGAGTACCGCGTGTTCGCGGGTCCGCAGGTCTGCGGCTTTCTCGATGAGCTCGGCGTGCTCCTCGTCGAGTTGCCGCTGCCGTTCCACGACGGCCGCTTCACCGGCGGTAACTGCGGCGAGGCGCTGTTCGTGCTCGAAGCCCAGGCGCTCGCTGATGGCCTGCTCTCTGCTGTCGAGGAGGTCTTGGAAGCCCTCGGCGGCACGCATCTCGAGTCCGAGCAGTTCCGTTTCCCGGGCGCGGACCGCCTTGACCTTCCCGGCGGTCTCGGTCTGGAGTGCTTGCAGTTCGCTCTTGGCAGCAAGGATTTCGGCACGTTCGCCCTCGGCGGCTTGGGCGGCGGATTCGGCGCGCTCCAGAGCAGCCTCGGCCTCTCGCTCACGCTCGGCGGCGCGGTCCCGACATTGCTCGTAGACGCCGCGCTGCTCGACGAGGGCGTCGTAGGCGATCAGCAGGCGGTCTTCGGCGCCGGCTGCGGGTACGGCAATCACCGGGGGCTCGACATCCTCGTTCACCGCCGCCTGCACGGCCTCGGACGGGTCTACTGCGGCTTCCACTGCCTGCTGCGCGTCCGCCTCACGCTCTTCACGGGCGGCTCGCGCCGTCTGCGGGGCCCGCTGTTGCGGCGGTCGGGCTGGCCTGCGGGTGCGGGACCGGTTCTTGCCCATGCTTTGGAGGTTCCTTTCCCTCTGCGGTCGGGTGGAGGCAGTTGAGGAAGCACTTGGTGAGGTCGAAGGCGAGCTGGTGCGCGTTCCGGGCCCGGCCGAAGGCGGTCCGCTCGATGGCTCCGTGGGAGCCGCTGTTACGAGACGCGGCCACCTCGGTCCATTCGGTCAGCAGGTAAGGGCGCGACGAGATGAGTTGCCGGATCGGGTGGTCAGGGCCATGCGTGTCGGCGGACAACACCGCATACAGCATGAGATCCGGATTCTTCGGATCGGTCCTCGCTTTGCCTTCGACTCGCTCAATTGCGTCTCTTACCTTGTCGTGCTTGCTGAAGAAAGGTGAGACGCTCCGGTATTGGTTGCCTTCCAGGCCGATTCGCGTACTCGCCTCCAACAAGTGACGCCATGGAGCCGGAACGCCCGAGCTGCCCTTGGGCCATGGCGGCACCGGCCATCGCTCCCGAAGGCCGCGGAGCACGACTTCATGGGCACGCCATGCGTAATTGGCGGTCAGTTCCAGGTCGGCGTCATTGTCCGCAGTGACTCTGGCGTTCTCCCAGTGGAACTCGACCATCGCGAGCAGTTCTTCGAGCTCGGGGTGCCCGCGGAGCCGACCGCCGAACCGCCTCTCGAGGTCCTCGCGGTAGCGGTTCTTGCGATCCGCCCTCATGATGTCGTACGCGTCGAGGTGCGCTTCGGGCGAGCGCCCGATCAGCCGCCCGAGCTCCTGGCTGAGCACCTCGTGCGAGGCGCAGCGGTTCACGACCGATCTGCGCAGTCGCTCATAGCGCTTGCCGGTGAACGGGTTGACCGCGCCCCAGGACCGATCGGCGCCCTCCCGCTGGGAGACGGCGAGTTGGACCGGGATGTACACCGGCTCCCCGGAGTCGAGCACCGAGACCCGGGCGGCGATCCGGTCCGGCCCGGGTTTCCGCCATCGTTCACCGTGCTCGCCCCAGACTTCGATCCGGCGTCCACGGCTCACCTGCTCAAGGATCTCCGCTGAGCTCGGCGTCTCGACTCGGCTGAGGTCCGCGCACGGCACCTCCACCGCCGTGACGGTGACCGGGGCGGAGTCGCGCGTGAAGTCCAGCTTGGCCTTGTGCTTCGCGACCCAGCGGGGGCTGACCGTCACCGGGTTGTCCACGTACGCCGGCCACACAGCTCCGGTGAACGGATCCTGGTAGACGTGCGTGACTGCGATCCGATCGGTGTCGTGGAAGCCGTCGTCCAAGGCCCTCAATCCGGCTTCGGTGGGCGCGTTGTACGCGTCCAGGTACCGCATTGTGGACAAGCCGTCGCGGACCAGCTGCGCGAACTCGGATTCGAGTCCGAGGAGGTCCGCCCATTCGACAGGGTCGCGCTTCCCGCAACGGGCGAGCCCGAGGATGCCGCGCTGGAAGACGTTGAGTTCCGGTTCGTAGACCACCGGGGTCACCACGCGGTACTGGAGGGCGGGCCACAGCAGCCACAGCGACCGGCCGCGGTGGAAGTTCTTGGGCCGCATCACCGCGGTGTCATGGCCGAACGCCCGCGCCATGCGGCCCCCTGCACAGCTCCTGGAAGGCCGCCAGGCCTTCGACGATCGAACGGTTCTCCTGGTCGGGATGCGGCGGCACCAGGTCGCGGTCGCCCATCGCCGCGTCGCCGACGACGAGGAGCAGCCGCCGCTGTCGGCTCATCGCCACGCACATCCGCTGCTCCTTCGTGAGGAACCCGTACCGGCGCAGCGCCGTTCGCGGCGACGGGTCGGGGTCGTGCTCACTGCTGCGGGTGACCGACAGCAGGACGACATCGAACTCCAAGCCTTGGAAGGCGTCGATCGTGCCGACTTGGAGCCGTCGGCGGCCGTCCGCGGTCCACGCCATCTTCTGCACCGGCTCGTAGTCGCCTTCGTCAACCGGGACGGCGAGGTCCTCGTCGACCAGCGCGTCCCAGATCGCCTCCTTCTGCGACCGGTAGAAAGTGATCACTCCGAAGGTGCGGTTCCGATCCGGATCCTGGTCCGCCAAGGCGCGCAGCTCTGAGGCGACCCGTCTCGCCTCGGGGATCCGTCTGAATCCCGGATTGGTCCGCTCCTCCGGTCCTTCGCTCAGCGGCACGTCGATCCAGGCGGCGGACTTGCTCGCATAGGGAGTGAAACCGTGTTCGAGTGAGGCCGTGGAAGGATGCGATCGGATCTTGTCGGGGCCACCATAGAACACGTCGCTGACGAAACTGCCGAGTTCGGGCCGCATCCGGAACTGCTCGTCGAGCGTGATCGTGCGGACGGCGGGGCGCTCGTCCTGGAAGCGTTCGAACCAGCGCTGGAACAGGCTCTGATGCAGGACCGTGGTGTCGCCGAACGAGCCCGTGCGCTGCAACTCGCGTTCGAGTCTCTGCTCCAACGCGTGCGGCAGCTGCTTGTGGTCGCCGACGAGCACGATCCGTTTGCGGGCACACGACATAGGGATCATCAGGTCGAGCGGGTTCGCGCGGGCGGCCTCGTCGACGACGATCGTTCCGAAGACGGGCAGCGGCGCCTCCATGATCCGGTGCATCTCGCGTGAGTCGGTGTGCTGGACCGTGGCAGCGAGGACGGCGTTGTAGTCGTGCAGGGTCCGTTCGATCGAGGTGATGTTCCCGTCGAGGTCGCGCAGGTACTCGGCGAGGACCTTGCCGGTGGCGTTGTCGGTGCCGTCCCAGTGGTGTTCGGCGGCCTCGACGACCTCGTGCAGCAAGGCCTGCACCTCGGTGTCGTGAGCGAGGATCGGCGCCATCGCGGTGTTGTCGGGCCCTAGCTCCTCAAGCAGCCGAATCTGCAATGCGGACAGTCGATCCAGGAAGTCGGGTCGTTCTGGGGACTCCCAGGAGGCGGCGTGTTCGAGCAGCTCCCGGTCGTCCTCGGAGAGCAGCCCGAGCTTGTCGAGCGCGGGGAGCGCCCAGCGGGCCCGGTCCGGGCCGTCATCGGCGAACGCCACGGACCCGGCACGCAGCGAGCGGACGACCCGAAGGACCGCTGTGTGTTCGGACTCGGTGAGTACGCGGGCCGGGACGGCGCGGATCCCGGCGAGTTCACGCTGCTCTGCGAGGCGCGTTCGCAGCTCGTATGGGAGTGCGCCGTCGGCGAGGTCGCTGATGCGCTTGAGGAGGTCGACGAGGCCGACCGCCGAGACCGGTGAGCGCTGATAGGCGGCGGCGAGTTCGGTCAAACGCGCCAGGTCGCCGCTGCGCTGGACCTCGGGCAACGCGTCGTGGGCCTGCCGCGCGCGGAACTTGATCTCGTGGCGAAGCGTATCGATGCTCTTGCGACTGCGATCGGGGTCGGGGTGCACGAGCGCGGGAGGCAGTCCCTTGTTGCGGGCCTTGCTCGCCACGTGTTCGACCGCGTCGTTCTGGTAGCTGGTGAGGAGGGTGCGGTTGAAACCGCGCGCGGACTCGCCCGCGGCGTCGAGGCAGCGTAGCAGCGCCGTGATGAACTGGGTCTTGCCGGTGCCCGGTGGGCCCTGGACGAGGAGCAGGTCGGGGGTGGTCAGTGCCATCTCCAGAGCCCGGCGCTGGGTGGGTGTCGGATCGTCGTCTTTGAAGGACTCGCGGATGGCGCGCCTGAGGGCCTTGCGGAGCGTGGCGGTCGGTTCGGTGCCGGTGCCCGGCCGGTCGACGCCTTCGATGAGGAGGCGGAGGCCGCTCATCGCGGCGTTGTCGGACATGATGCGCTCGCGGGCGCGCTCGCGCCGTTCCTGGCTCATGCGGTTGCCGCTTATCGCGAGGAACAGGTGCCCGCTCACCGGCGGTTCCTCGAACAGCGTGCCCGAGCGGGTTTCGAGCTTGAGGTCGACCGCGGGCGGCTGTGTCCGGAAACCGACCACCTCTCCGCGATACGTGCGGCGGGCGCCGCCGCCGGCGAGGAGCTCTGGCTGGAGCTGGTCGGCGGCCTCGAGTTCGGGAATCGGGTTGCGGGTCCGCAGCTCCCTCAGGAACGCCGAGGTCTGGTCGCCATTTTCGAGTTCGAACGTCCAGACCTGGTCGCCGACGCCGCCGAGCGCACGCTGTTTGAACCGGGCGTGTCCGAGCCGCTTAGCCTCGTCGACAAGGTCGGAGCGTTCGAGATCGCTGTAGGACTTCCACCGGTCCATATAGGACTGTTGTCCGCCGGTGATCGCGATGAGCGCGGCCTGGATCTCGGCGTTGGCGGCGGCCTGGGTGCTCGCGTCGGTGAAGTGCAGTTCGGTCTCGGAGTACCGGGGCCGGGAGTCTCCGGCACGATGCTGGACCGGGACGAGCCGTTTGATCGTGTACTTGCCGTTGCGGAAGGACACGTCGGCGGCGAGTTTGCGCCCCAGAAGGGTGAAGCCCTGCCCGGAAGCAGAGTCGTAGGGCTCCGCGCTGTTGGGGCCGCCGATGTAGACGAACCGGCGCTTGCCGCTCCCGTCGAGAGCGGCGAGGGTGAACTCTTCGAGTAGCCACCGGGTGATGCTCGGGAGCGAGAGGCGTTCGTCCCGTCGTTCGCGTCGGACGTCCTCGGCGGTTTCGTCGCCAACTCCGATCGGCAGCGGTCCGGGCAGCGGGCCATCAGCGAAACGGTGGATCTGGACGGTGACCTTATTGCCGTGAGTCTCCAGAATCCAGGCGATCCGGTGCTCGCCCGGGAGCATCGCAAGCTGGTCGGGGTCGGTGGTGCCGCGAATGCTTTGCGCACCATCGGCTCTCGCGATGACGACCCTTCCGGGATCGCGGGGGTCGCGGAGGCTCAGGACGACTTCGCGGTCCGGCATCTCCTCCTCTCTCCGGTGACTCGGAGGCCCCTGCTGTTTCGGGAACCAGTCAGGAAGAGGTCCCGCGACCTCGATGTCGAGCACGGTGCGCGCGGCGACGGCGATCTGATCGGCCCGCATGTCAGCCCCATGCTCCCGGTGTGAAGCCCGCGATACGGTGGATTTCCCTGCTCGGGCCGAAGTGAATTCGGAAGTCCGTATCCGTGCTCTTTGATTCGCCTGGCGCCAAGCGTTTCTCAGTGCCGCCTCGGGTGAGCCTGACGGGGGCGGTTCCAGTGTTGGTGAGGTCGACGGTGTCTGCGCCGTCCCAGCGCAGGAGCAGCCGGTACGCCGCGCGGTCGTCGGGGCCGAACACCGCATGGCGTGCGGTCAGCATGGTGGGTTCTCCGCGCTGTACGGCGACGGCGTGGATCGCCTCGGTCTGAACCGGCTTGCCGTCTGCGGCCGCGAGTTCCGCTGGGGCCCACTCATAGAGAGCGACCGGGAGGATTTCGGGCCTGGCGGTGTGGCAGAAGGGGCAGTGGCTGCTGAGGACCAGGTAGGTGTGGTCGCAGCCAGAACCGGTGCAGCGCACCGTGCGATCGGCGGCCTGGTCGAGCGCTTCAGCCCAGCGCGACACTTCAGGCCTGGCGTACTGGTCGAGCAGCCCCGCTTCGAAGTTCTGCTGGAACAGCTCACGAAGCGTTCTGGTCAGTACCTTCTCCGGCGCAATCCCATATGCGGACCGGTTGCGTTCGTCGCCGCTGTGCAGGGTCCAGGGCTCGTGACCGAAATGGACGGCTGCCAGATCGTCCTCGTCGTCGATGAGTTCGCCGAACGGGTGATCGGCGACCAGGACCTCGTAGGCGAGCACCGCGAACGAGTACGCGTCGCTGTACGTCGTGTTGCCGCTCCGGCCGGTGCAGATCTCCGGAGCCGCGTATCTGGGGGTCCCGACGGCCCCGCCGCGGGCCGAGGACTCGACACTGATGTTGTCGGCATCGATGAGTCGAAGCCGGTCATGCTTCGGGTCAGCGGCGATGAACACGTTTGCGGGGGAGAGATCACCGTAGACCAGTCCGCGAGCGTGGAGCCGGGCCAGGGCGTCGGCACATGCGGAGAGGAGCCGCAGGCGCCGACGCAGCCCGCCGGTCTGCGCGTACCAGTCGTCGACCCCGTCGGGGGGCAGGCACAGCCGCTCCAGCGCCTCCATGTCCTCGAGCAGGTCCATGAGGTAGCCGACGTGGGGCGCTACGAGTCCCCGCCGGGGCATGGTGATCGGGATGCCGTCGAGCGGAAGCCAGCGGAGCCTGCGCAGCCGCTGGTCGAGTTCGTCGCGCGAGTCGGTGCGTCCTCGGCCGTCGATCAGTTTCACCGCGTAGCGGGTGTTGCGGACCCGGTAGACCGCCCCTTGGCCGCCGCGTCCGAGCGGACGTTCCTCAAGGTCGAGCACGGTGCCTTCGGTGTCGCGGACGGGTCCCCGCCCACTGCCGAATACGGCCACTAGAACCGCATCTCGTCGAGCGAGGGAACGGCGGGGACGTCGCCGAACCGGCGCGTGACGGTCTCGGTGACCCATTCGAACAGGCCGGGCAGCTCGCCGACCTGGTCCGCTCGCAGGACGTTTTCGCCCGGACTTGCGAACTCCTCCAAGACCTGCTGCGCCTCGGCGGTGATGTCGGTGCCGATGCCCACGGCGATCCGCAAGGACTTCGCGCCGCGCTCGCTGGCGAGCAGGTCGGCGAGGGGCTGCTCCCACTCGTCGTTCGGCACGCCGTCGGAGACGAGCACGATCGCCGACCGGAAAGGCTTGGCGGGCAGGGTCTCAGGCTGCTCCAGCACCTCGCGGGCGAGGTCGAGGGCGGTCCCCATAGGAGTCCTTCCGCCGGCCTCCATCGTTGTCCATGACGCCTCGGCCGCGGGAGTGAACGGCAAGTGCAGCCTCGCGGAGTCGCCGCCGAAGACGATGACGCCTGTGTAGATCAGACCGCGGGGCGCGTCGAAGCGGGCGAAGTCCGCGAGCATCGTCGCGATGCAGCGGTTGAGGACACCGATCTTGTCCTCGAACTTGTTCGCCGCCATGCTGCCGCTCACATCGACGACGAGCAGCACCGGGAGCGGGCGCGGCGGCCTTCCGACCGATCGAGTTGAGGTGGATCCGGAATGGGGGGAGTTCAACATCGGCACGCACCCTTCACGTTGCACGGCAGCGAACGGTTGCGGACAGTGAGTCACTATCGCAGTCGAGCGGCCTCGTGTCAACGTCTGATAACTCGTTCAGGTGAAACCCGAGCAGCGCGGACGAGGCGCTCCGCGGCTAACCGAAGAAGATCCTCAGAGGCGGCGAAGAAGCCTTCGGAGCCGACCGATCGGTTGCGACCGGTCAACCCGTTCCCGGCCGTGCTTGACGGTTTCGCGCCGAGCCGGATCAGTCGTCGGAGGCGTCCTCGTCGCGATGCTTGGCTTCTTCAGGAGTCTTGGGTGCGGCAGTGACGGCTGCTTCAACACACTCGGAGTCCAGCCCGGTTTGCTCGCCGCAGTAGCGGATCCACTCGGGCAGCAGCGCGAACACGTCCCTGATGCCCTCTGGCTTGTACATGTCGGCGATCAGGATCGCCCCGTGTTCGACGCGCCTGGGCGAGATCGAGAGCTCGCTGCCGGGGACCGCTCCGAGCACGAACTGCTCGGCGATGACGAACAGGGCGTCTGGGTCGTGCTTGACGCTGCGCCCCTCCAGCCAGGAGCCGAACCGCTCGATCACCGGGTCGAGAAGCACCGGCTCGTACCGGTACTCCGCCGCCGGGACCTGGACGCCTTCCCGCCGCAGACTCACGGTCATGTCGGCGAGGCGACGGGCAGAGCGGAAGTACTCGGCCAGAACCGTCCGGTCGGGTCCGTCGAACGCGATGGCGACCGGGTCGTCGGCATAGGCCGCGAACGCCATGTCCGTTCCGGCATCGACCGCCTTCGCTCCGGCCGCTTCGCCGCCTTCTGCGTGGCCTCGCCAGGCCTCCACGGCGGCCTCCAGCGAGTCGAAGCCACCTGCGTAGCTTACGTGAGGGAACCTGGAGGCGTCGAAGTTCATGAGGTAGGCCGTCTCGGCCCCGTCGATCGGGTCGGTGAACGCGCCGATCAGCCCGGTCTCGTCGCCGTAGACGTTGACGAGCGTCCATGCCCGCCCGGTGGCCGCCATGGGCTTGTCCAGACCGCTCGGCAGTGACGCGCAGTCGGCCTCCGACAGGGCGCGCACGATCTTCCGTGCGGCCGCTTCGGCGGTACGCCGGTAGTGCTCGGGCATCGCACTCTCCAACCCGCGCAACAGGAACAGCGGTCCCCGCCACCCGTCCGAACCGGCCCGTACCGCTTCGGCGGAGCGCTGGGCGGCCCCGTTGATGAGTTCCATGGCGAACATCGGGTACCACGCCGGGTCGCACTCGGCGGCGTCCTCGGCGAACGCCTCCGCGAACATGTCGCAGATCATCGCTTCGAGCTCACGCATCGAACCCGCGTCCGCGAAGCGGCCCGTGTCCGCGAGGACGGTGGCGGATTCGCGTTTCACCCATTCCGGTGACGGCTGGTTGCGGCGTCGGTTCGCGACCCCGACACCCATGAGCCCCTGCTCCCACACCCCCGCAGCGACGCCGAGCGGGTCAGCCTGCGCCGCCCCGACGTGCTTCCGTCCGCCCCCTGACTTCGTCTTCGGCTTGCGGCGCTTCGAAACCGGCATCGCCCCTCCTTTGTCGCTCAGGCCCGTTCGAACTACCACGGCACTGTAGCCCCAGCGGCGCGGCCGAGGGCTCCCCAGGGCAGGTGAGCGCGGCACAGCGTCGACGATGCCGAGCGGTCGCTTCCTACCCCAACGACTTCGACACCTGCTGCGGCACCGCTTGATCCGATCTCGTGCCCCTCAAATTTCAACCTGTGACCCCCTTGACACAGTGAGCGACACTTCCATAACATCGCAACGGTCACATCTCGGTCCTTCTGTGACTGATGACTGTGGCTCACCCCCCGAAGGCCCAGCGCGCCTTCGTCACACGAAGGGAGCTTCGCCATGCGTTGCATCAGCACCATCGACTAAGTCCCCTATCCGGGCCGGACGCCAGAAAATCCCGGCGTCCGGCCCGCCTACGCACACCCCCTGCGAGGATCCCCGTGAACGACAGGACCGACACCACCCCGACAGTCCTCATCAACGCAACTCGGCTGAACGCGAACATCCAGCGGATGCAACGCGAAGCGGACCACCGCGGTGTGGCACTGAGAATCCACACCAAAGGTCACAGGACCATCCCGATCGCCCTCCAGCAGGTTGCGGCGGGTGCGATCGGCATCATCACGCAGACCACGACCGAATCCAGGGCCTACCTCGATGCGGGCATCCGCGACATCGTCCTGGCCCGCCCCAGGCTTGATGCATGGCGGCTACCCGTCATCGCGCGCTTCGCCGCCGAAGCACAGCAACAGCATCCCGACGTGAAGCTCACCGTCCAGGTTGCCGATGCCGAAAGCGTTGCCGGCCTCTCCATCGAAGCGGCCGCGGAGGGGGCCGCGATCAATCTTCGGATCGACGTCGGGTTCGGCCCTGATCGAGGGACCAGTCCCGACCGCGTGCTACCGCTGGCTCGGCTCATCGCCGAGTCCAAGGCGGTTCGCTTCGACGGCCTCACCGCGTACACGAATTTGCATTCGCTCGATGACCTGCACAACCGGGACCGCCGGGCCAGCGAGATTGCGGAGACGCTCACCGCGCTCGCACGGGACCTCCAGCGTGAAGGCATCGAATGCCCGACCGTGGCGGTCAACGGCACCCCGGGGATCTTCGCCGCCGGCGAGACGACCGGAGTCACCGAGATCTGTACCGGCGCTGCTGCATTGTACGATTCCGGGTTCGCCGCGGCGGGCGTGTGCGGATTCGAGGATGTGGCCGTCTCGGTGAAAGCGAAGGTGCTGAGCTCCCGGGGAGGCCACGTCGAGACCGACGCCGCTGGGCTCTTGGCCGGAGCGAGCCACGAATGGGCTCCCGACTTGGTCGCCATCCTCAGCGACGGCCGCCCGCTCACCGAAGCCGAGGTGGGGGACATCGTCGAGCTGATCCCAGCGCACGTCTGCCCGTTCATATTGAACGGGCCGGAGTTCCACGTCATCGACGACGGCGGGGCGATCCAGCAGTGGACGCCCTCATTGCTTCCCGAAGCCCGCCCGTAGATCCAGTCCTGACCGGTGGCGGCCGTGCCCCACCGATCCACCTCTCGAAGGAATATTCACGCAATGTTGCCGGACAAGTTCATCGCAAATCTCTGTCCCACCGGGATGATCCCCAGAAAAGCCAAAGTGCCGCATGTCCCCACGACGCCTGAGGAGATCGCCGCCGACGTCCGCCGCTGCCGCGACGCGGGTGCCTCGATGGTCCACCTTCACGCCCGCGACGACGACGAGGAGCCGACCTGGCGCGGTGAAGTCTTCGCTGACATCTGCGAGGCGGTCGTGGCCGAGGCGCCCGACATCGTCTTGGTGGTGACTACCAGCGGTCGCAACTGGAACGACTTTGCGCGGCGCAGCGAATCGCTGTCGGTCACTGGGACGGCCAAACCGGAGCTCGCCTCGCTCACCCTCGGGTCGATGAACTTCCCCACCGGGCCGTCGGTCAACAGTCCGGAAATGATCGAGCAGCTCGCGACCGCCATGCGCGACAACGGCATCACCCCCGAACTCGAAGTATTCGACATCGGCATGGTCAACTACGCCAACTACCTCATCGACAAAGGCGTCCTCCCCGGCCCGCACTACTTCAATATCCTGCTGGGCTCCAGGGGCACTGCCGATGTCAGCGCCGCCAACGCCGCCGCCTGCCTGTCTGCCCTCCCTGACGGAGCGACCTGGGCGTTCGCCGGTATCGGACGATTCCAGACCGTGGCGAACACGCTCGCGCTCTCCCTGGGAGGGCACGTGCGGGTCGGCTTGGAAGACAACCCCTACTACGACTGGCGCGACCGCTCCCCGGCAACCAACCCTCGCCTGGTTGAGCGTGTCGTGCGCATCGCCGCAGAACTCGGCCGCGAACCGGCGACCCCCGAGGAAGCCCGCCAGATCATCGGACTCAAGCCGGTGCAGCGCAACGGCATCAAGGAGGCGCAATGACGAACATGCTCCGCGCCAGACGCCAGTGGGGACGCGACTTCATGGTCTCCACCGCGAGCACCCCGGCAACCCTCGCCGCGCTCGACCTCCTCCGGGACGGCGGGAACGCCTTCGACGCCGCGATCTGCATCTCGGCGGTCCTCACCGTAAACCAGCCGATGGCCTGCGGCCCAGCGGGAGACGCCGCGATCCTGTGCTCCAGCGCCGACTCCTCGCACCCGGTCGCCCTCACCTCCCTGGGCCGGGCCCCCGCCGCAGCGAGCGCCGAAGCGTTCCGGGCCGCCGGACATGTCACCATCCCCATGGCCGGGCCGTTGTCAATCTCCACCCCGGCGCTCATCGACGCCTGGTTCGCTCTGCACGAACGCTATGGCAAGCTCGAACTCGAACGCGTCCTCGAACCGGCCGTCCGGCTCGCCGAAGACGGCGCGACCGTCACCGGACAGGATGCCCGCTGGGGCCAGGTCAGCTTGGAAGTGTTGCAGCAACCGCACTTCCAGGACTTGTTCGCGGTGTACGGAAGCCCTGCTGCCGCCGGTTCGGTACTGCGCCAGCCAGGCCTCGCCCGGCTCCTGCGCATCGTGGCGGGAAACTCCGCGACACCCGACAAGTTCCGGGCGATCTTTGGCGAAGCCGTCGAGGCGGCATGTGCGGGCACCAGCGCGTTCATCCGCGCCGAGGACTGCCTCACCGATCATGCGGTGTTCGAAGCCCCCGCAACCGTGACGATCAACGGTCAGAGCATCGCGACCACCCCGGCTCCGACCCAAGGGCCGGTGCTGCTGCAGAACCTCGCGCTCTACGAGCGGCTTGGAATCGGTACACCGCTGGACTCCGCCGAAGGGATACACCTCCTCGCCGAGATCGCCAACCAGACGTACGGGCACCGCTTCGATACCCTCGGGGACCCCGATTTTGTCGCATCCCCGGACTACCTCGCGCCGGAGCTGCTGGATCGACTGGCGTCCGGTGTAGACCGCGAACGGCAGAGTGCGCCCACCTGCCTTGGCAGGTACTCCCAAGGCGACACCACGCACTTCGCAGTGCTCGACTCGGACGGCAACGGCGTCAGCTGGGTGCAGAGCCTTGGACTCGGATTCGGCTCCGGCTTCGGCGTCCCGCAATACGACCTGCTGCTGTGCAACCGACTCGGGCGCAGTGCGACCCTGACCGACGGCGAACCCAACCAGGTCGCCCCCGGCAAGCGACCCGTGAACACGATCCTGCCGTGGATGGTCAACGGGGACAACGGCCTACACTGGCTCGGCGGCACCCCCGGCGGCGACGGCCAGACGCAGTGGAACGCGCAGATTCTCCTCGGCATGCTACTGGAGAACCTGAGCGCACTGGAGGTCCTTGATCGTCCGCGATCGACCTATTACCCAGGTGCCGACAAGGCCGAAGCCGAGATGGGCCTGCAGATGCGAGTCGACGCCCACATGAGCGATGCGGTAGTCGCAGGACTCCGCGACAAGGGGCACAAGGTGGTCCCCAAACCGAGCGTCGGCGGCGTCATGCGGGTACTGGAGCGAGGCGACGGCCACCACTTCGGGCTTGACGATGGCCGCCATGAAGGACTGACCGCAGGCCGATGAAGGGACCCCGAATGACTGACCCACACCACTTCGACGTCATCATTGCCGGTGCAGGCGCGGCAGGCCTGTCCGCCGCGCTCATGCTCGGCCGCTCGAAACGGCGGGTACTCGTGGTCTCCCAGAAGCGGAGACGCAACTCCACCGCTGAGAAGGTCAACAACGTCCCCTTCGCAAACGGCGAACGCCCCGAGGTGATCTACGCGAAGATGGAGCTCGACGCCGCCGACGCCGGGGCGATGTTCGAATGGGACACGATCGAAACCGTGGCCGCTGACGATGAACGCGTCACCGTGATCACTGCCGCTGGCCGCGAGTTCACCGCCCGTCGGCTGCTTCTCGCCACCGGCCGGGTCGACCGGCTGCCGTCCTGGCTGCCGCCCGGCACGTGGGGGCGGACGATCTTCGACTGCCCCTACTGCCACACGTACGAGAACGACGGCAAGGACTTCGCGGTGATCGGCGACGCCGGGCCGAACGCCGTGTTCATGGCCCGGCTCGCCCAGGCGTACGCGCGGCGCATGACCGTGTTCGTGCGCGTTCCCGAAGCCATCAAAGCCCACCAGGTTGCAGCCGACCGGCTCCTCGCCGACGGCGCGCGAATCATCGTGGACGAGATCGAGAGCGCTGACGTCCTCGGATCCGGGCGGCTGCAGCTGGCGACAAAGGAGGGCGCCCGCCACGAAGTCGACGTCGTGCTACTCACCGAAGTCGCGCAACCGGACCAGCGGTTCTCTGGCCAATTGGAACTGGAACTCGCCAAGACCGGACATCCGAAGACCGACATGAACGGCCGGACGTCGCATCCGCTCGTCTACAGCGCCGGAAACGCGCTCGGCTCCCCGTACTACATGTGGACGGGAGCCGCTGCGAGCGGCCTCAACGCCGCCCGAGCGATCTGGGAAGACATGGTGATGGAGTAGCCCATGAAGCGCCTGCTCACCCCCGATCGCCAACTGGTCCTCGGCCGTACCACCGCCGCGCTCGCGTTCGGTCTCATATCCACCACGCTCATCCTCGCGGTCGCCCGCGCAACCGGCTCAGCGCTCGACATCGGCCTGGTCCTCGCGTGCGAGCTCGTGCCGATGGTGTTGCTACTGCCGGTTTCCGGAGTTGTGGCCGACCGGTTCCGACCGCAACGCGTCATCCTCGCCGCGGACCTGCTCCGATGCGCAGCACAATTCGTGATCGCCTGCGAATTCCTCGCAGGGCGGTTCCACATCCTCGACCTGTCGATCCTTGCGGGCGCCACCGGCATCGGCATGGCATTCGGCATGCCCGCCGGTCGACGCCTCGTCGCTGCAACCGTTCCGCCCGAGGACCGGCTCCACGTCAACTCCCGGTTGGCGGTCGCGATGGGCCTTGCGATGCTTGTCGCCCCAGGCATCGCAGGGACACTGGTCCTGCAAGTGGGTGCGGGCTGGGCGTCCATGACCACCGCCGCGCTATTCGCGGTATCGGCACTCACCCTCAGCCGGATTCCCTCGATTAGCACCGCCGCGCCGCTTGCCCGCTCCTCGATGCTCGCTGACCTGCGTGACGGATGGGTAGAGGTCCGCCGACACCCCTGGTTCTTGGCGTGCGTCCAAGGCCACGGCGTCAGGCATTTCACCACCGGTCTCCTGCTCGCGCTGGGTCCCTTGATCGCCATCGACCGCCACGGCGATGACTCAGCGTGGGTGTTCATCGCCCAAGCCGGCGTCGTCGGCACCGTTCTGGGCGGCTACTCCGCGCGCCGCGTCAACTTCGGGCTCCCACTCGTCGCCTGCATGATCGGGTCAGCGTGCATCGCGCTGCCGCTCACTGCTCTGGCACTGCCCTCGCCGCTGGTGGTCATCATCGTTGCGTACTTCCTGGCGTCAGCAGGCACTGGAATGATGACGCCGTTGTGGGACACCACGATGCAACGGCGTATCCCAGAGTCAGCGCTGGGTCGGGTGGGGTCGTACGACATCCTCATCTCTCTGGCGTCACGGCCGGTCGGCCTGGCGGTCGCAGCACCGCTTGCGGCATGGGTCGGCGCCAGCACAGTCCTGCTCACCGGAGCGGTACTGGCTCTTACCGCCAATCTCGCCGTGCTTACCCTTCCAAGCGTCAAAGCGCGATACGACGATACGCAAGATGGGGCAGGGTTGAAGGCCGGCAGCGAAAGAGTCGAAGCAGTGGCGCGCTGACCACTGAGACTCGCCACTGGGGCGTAAGCGGCGGTCGCCAACATCGCCGAGTGGCTGATTTCCGTATTCGCGGAGGACTCGCTGGACGCTGCTGACGCTGATACTGAAGCGCTCAGCCAGGTCCTTCTGACGGAGGCCGTTGCGGTGTCCATGAACAATCGCTTCGACGTCGTAGGGGGTAAGGCGATCGTAGAGCTTCCAAGGGCGGGCAGGACCTACGCGGTGATTTTCGGCAAGTTCGCTGGTGGGCGCGGAGCCATCGGACCGAGTCACGGCGGGGCCGCGTACGGCCGGTTTTGCGGGCGGGGCCGCCAATAGGGCCGCCAGGCGCGAAACCAGGGTTGTGACCTGCGGTGACGGGTTCAGATAGGCCGTGGAGACGTGCACAGGTAAAAAGGCCCTGGTAACAGGGCCTTTTTCGTGTCTCCCGGCGACGGGTCCGGCCCCCGGCGGTAAGACCGCCGGGGGCCGGAAAGAGCCAATTTACGAGCCATTCGGCGCGGTCATTTCTCGTCGAGGAAACCCTTCCCGAAGGCCCCATCGAGGATCTCCGCCCCTTTGGTAATGACCGGCCGGAGCTGGTGCCGGTAGATCGTCTGCGTCGTCGTCGTATTGGCATGTCCGACGAGGTCGGCTATCAGTTCCTCCAAAGCGCCCGAGTCGGACATGAGCGAGACGAACGAGTGCCGCAGTTCCTGCGGCGTCCAACTGCCGGGGATCCCGGCTTTGCGTACGACAGCGCGGAACTGGTCGCGGATGACCTGCGCCTGTTGGGCGGTGTCGTAGCGGGTGCCGAAGACGTAGACGATCCCCTCGAACTTCCAGCCGCGGTCGGCCCGAGTCTTCTGCTGCTGCTCTTGATGTTCGGTCAGGATCTCGACCACGAACTCCGGGAGCGCGATGGTCCGCCTGCTCTTCGGGGTCTTGGTGTCGGCGCCCATGCGGACCGACCGCCACACCTCCACATGCGCCGGAAGGTCCTCGGCGTGCTCACCCCCGCACGAGCAAATCTGTCCTTTGACCGGGTTGAGGTGCGTGTGCTGCCACTTGAGCGGCCTGGCTTCCTCGGTCCGGACCCCGGTGAACATCGACATCGCGATGTAGGCGTGGATCGGCTTGCCGCGACTGCATTTCAGGAGCGCCTTGCCCTGGTCGAGCGCGAGCGCCTTGCTCGGTCGTCCTTCCTTCCCTTTGGGCGGGGCGACGAGTGCGGCGACGTTGCGAAGCACCCGGTTGCGGGACTCGGCGAACTTGATGACCCGCCGCAGCGTGCCCAGTCGCCGCTTGATCAAGGAGGTGGAGAGCACTTCGACCATCGTCTCGAGCCATGAGTCGACGTCCTCGGCCCTGAGGCGCTTCAGCTTGGCCTGTCCCAGATGGGGGATGATCCAATTCTCGGAGTGCATGCGCAGCTCGTTGATCGTGGCCGGACCGAGTCCGCGTACGCCGCTCTTGAGGAAGTCGCGGACGGCGTTCTCGACGGTGTAGTTGTCGCCGAGTTCGATGCCGTCGTCGAAGTCGTCCTTGAGCTCCTTGAGCCTGGCTCTGACTTCCTTCTGGGTCGCGCCGCGCACGCTGGGGCGGTTCCGCGATCCGTCGGGTTACTGGGTCGCCGAGCTCACCGCCCTGGCCGACAAGCCCGGCTGGCCGAAGGATATGCGACTCATTGCCCGCCGCACCAGGCCCTCACGGCGCCAGGTCAAGAACATGACCGACTTCGAGAAGGCCACCGGATGGGTGTATTCGATCCAGGCCACCAACATCGCCCACACCGGCATCGGACGGATCGCCGGAACCGGCACCGTCCAGTTCCTCGACGTGCTCCACCGCGGCCATGCCGTGGTCGAAGACCGCGTCCGCACCGAGAAAGCCTGCGGCCTACGGCTGCTGCCCTCACAGTCCTGGACCGTCAACGAGTCCTGGATGCTCGCCGCGAACATGGCCGCCGACCTCGACACCTGGCTGAAGCTGTTGGGCCTGCACGACCAACCCGACCTCGCCCGAGCCGAGATCACCACCATGCGCCATCGCCTCTACGCCATCCCGGCAAAGCTCGCCCGCCATGCCCGCAGGCGCACCCTCCACCTCGCCGCCGACTGGCCCTGGGCCGCAGCGTTCACCCTGTGCTGGAACCGGATCGGTGCCATCACGCCACTCCCGACCTGACCGGACACCCCCACACCTAGCCGACCCGCCGCCGAAAGGAGGACACGCGGCCGCTGCCACGCAAGTGAGAACGCGTGGCGTCTACCGGGACGACACCCGGCCCGGCACCACCTCACACGGCCGAGGACAAACCGGGATAACACCGGCCGCCCCTCAAACCACAATGACCACAGACGAATCGAGGCTAGTACCCTAAGAGCTGGTTTCAAGTTCTCGTTGCCGGGACTGGCCGGTACCAGAAGCCCTTTGGTGGATGTTGATCAGAACCTGTGCTTCGGAGCGTGGGCCCGAGCACGACGGTCGGCCGTCCACTATTTCGCGCCTGCTGTACTTGGCCGCAGTTTGCCCATAACCTGAGGTCCTCACTACGAAGAGGGGGCTCGAATGGTCGAGGAACACGCGACAGAGGAGCAGGGCGACAACGTCAGCGAGGGCATCCGCTTGATCGCGGAGCCGAGCGAGGACGGATCCGAGGCGCCCGCGAAGTCCGAAGCAGCAGAGACGGTCGAGGCGGCTGAGGAGTCGGTGGTCGTGGGGACGTTGACGGTCCGGTACGTCGGCGACACGCCGGAGCTCACGCTCACCAACGGCACCGCCATCCCCGGCGAGATCATCGTCGTCGACGCCAACGGCAACCCCGTGGCGCGCTACACCGGCAGCGCACTGCCGGCCGAGGGCGACGCCCGCGGCATGTTCCTGCCCGCGGGCTCCTCGAGATCCGCACCCACGGTTGGCGTCGTCCCCGTTGCCACCGTCGTCCCCTTGTCGGATCGGGCGTTGAAGCGGGACGTTGTCGGGGTGGTGTGGGGCGAGTGATGCCACGGCGGTGGCGGCGCGTTTCGGCGCGCCGCCGCGCTGCGGCACGCGTGGGCGCGGCGGGCTTGGAGGGCGCGGACGCGGCGGGCGTGGCGAGTGGGGCCGTGCCGGACGCGGTGCACCGGTGCGAGCCGGTCAACGGTTTCGCCGTGCTGGAAGCGGCACTGGCTCTTCCGGTGAGCACCTGGCGATACCACTGGGACCCTTCGCATGCGCGCCATCTCGGCCCGATGGCGCAGGACTGGAGGCAGGCGTTCGGCGTCGGCCGGGACGACACCACGATCAGCTGCACCGACACCAACGGCGTGGCCATCGTCTGCATCCAGGCACTGCATAGGCTGCTGGAGGAGTCCCGGCACGAGACCGCGCAACTGCGCGAGCGCCTCGAGCAACTCGAACAGCGCACCGGCCACGACAGCACGAGCGCTACCTGATCGGCTGGGCCGGGCTTGCGCCCGGTCCGTCATCGAGGGGTGGCTCCCTCGGTCGGTATCTCGGTGTGGTGCAGTTGTTCGTGGTGGGCGTCGAGGAAGGTCTTGGCGGCGTTTTCGGCCGCTTGGCGGTCGGTGCGCCAGCTGCACACCGAGAACCTGACGGCGCTGGCGCCGTGCCACTGCGTCGGGGTGACCCAGCAGTGGCCTTCCTCGTTGAGACGGGCGATCACCCGCAGGGTGTGCGCGTCGTCGCCGATGCGCGCGAGCACTTGGTTGAGGCGGACCGGTGCGAGGAGGTCCACGCCGGGTTCGGCCTCGAGCGCCCGGCCCAGCGCCTGCGCCGCTTCCACGCTGCGGTCGATCATGTCGGCCACACCGTTGCGGCCCAAGTGTCTGAGCACCGACCACAGTGACAGCGCGCGGGCGCGCTGGGAGATCTCCACGCGGTAGTCCATCGGGTCGCGTCCGGCGCGGTCGGAGGTGTGGACGTAGTCGGCGCGAAGCGCGACCGCATCGCGCAGGAGGCCCCGGTGGGCGCAGAACGCGAGCCCGCAGTCGTAAGGGGTGTTGAGCCACTTGTGGCCGTCGGTCGACCAGGAGTCGGCCGATGCGACCCCGGCGAGCAAGGGCCGCAGGCGCGGCGAGGCCGCCGCCCAGAGCCCGAACGCGCCGTCGAGGTGGAGCCATCCTCCATGCTCGTGCGTGATCTCGGCCAGGTCTTCGAGCGGGTCGACCGAGCCGCAGTTGGTGGAGCCGATCTGGCCGCAGACGATGAGCCCGCCTTCGGGTGCTCGGCGGACCGCCGCTCGCAGGCACCCGGCGTCCATACGCCCCTCGTCGTCAGCCTCCACGTACCGGATCTGCCCGCCCAGGCCCAGCAGGCGCAGGCAGCGGAGCACCGAAGCGTGGGTCTCACGTCCGACCAGGACGGTCAGCGGGGGCGCGCCCGCCATGCCCTGCTCGTTGACCGACCATCCCCGTTGCCGCAACTGGTGCTCGCGCGCTGCCGCCAGGCACACCAGGTTCGCGCTCGTACACCCTGAAGTCACGCCCATGACCGCCTGGTCCGGCAGGCCGAGCAGGTCGCGCAGCCATCCCTGGCACACCTCCTCGGCCGCCGCGGCGAGGGGACTGACGTCGTAGACGGTCGCGCATTGGTCCCAGGCGCTGGTCAACCAGTCCGCTGCGACGCCCACAGGCAGCGCGCCGCCGACGACGTAACCGAAACTGCGCGAGGACCCCGACGCGAACGCGCCCGCCTCGCCCGCGCTGATCAACGCCGCGATGGTCTGGGCGGCACTGGAACCGGTCACCGGCATCGGACCTCGGCCCAGGATCGCGTCGAGCCGTTCAGGCGCGGCGGCCCGCACCGGCGGGTCGTCCACCATGATCTTCCGGGCGTAGGCGGCCACGGAGTCGAAGACCGCGTCGAGGTCGTCGCTCCCACCGAAATTGCCGACGAGAGCCGGTTCGTTAGCGGCCGCTGTGGACGGGGCGAACGCGGGAACGCCGATCTGGGCAGCGTCGCTGTTCGCATCTACGTCAGTCATCGCCGTATACAGTAGACAATCACTTGAAATGACGGCAATGCGGGCAAGCGGGCGCGCCAGAGGACGACTGACAGTGTCGTTCGCCGGTTGGTCTAGTCGGTAAAAGTCTTCTGGAGCACCGGGTTTGCCAATGCGGCGTCCCGTGCGGTTCTCCAGATGCCGAGTCCGACTTCGAAGGGTCCGTGATCGACCGTGACCGGACTGGCGTGCTCGAAGAACTGGTCGCAGGCTTGCATGACACCGGGAGCCTTCGGAAACGGCCGTGGCCGTTCGCCCGATGCTGTCGCCCTCCCGTCGGCGTAGTCGTCGAAGACCACGGTGGCTCCCGCGGCCAATCGTGGACGCAGATGCTTGAGGCTGTGCAAGGTCGCTTCGTAGAAGTCGAGGTCGACATAGGCGAACGCGATCGTCTCCGGGAGCTCGTCGGAGAGCGTCTCGGAGATCCATCCTTCATGGATAACCGGGGGGCGCAGTCCCCAATCGCGATGGGTTTCGCGTACGTCCGCAGGCTTGGCCGCGAACGCGCCGCGCTGGTGATGATCGCCGTCGCGCGGGCCGGGTTCGGGCAAGCCCGCGAAGGCGTCGTAGACATGCACGACGCGATCGCCCGCGCCGACTGCGTCCAGGACGGCGCGCAGCCAAGCGCTCATGTAGCCGCGGAAGCAACCGAGCTCGACCACCGCCCCGGGGACACCTTCCTCGAGCGCGCGTCGCAGCTCGCGCGCGACAACCGGGAGGCGCCCGCGATTGACCGTGCGTCCACGCTCCGGCGTGAGCAGCCACGATTCGAGTTTGGTCAGGTTCACCATCGGACATCCCTTGAATAAATGTCGGCCTTGTATTCTGTTGGCGCTCTGATGTCCACGCCGTAGCCGTTGACCTGCGCCGCGAATCATAGAGCGGCTGCATACGCGCCCTGCCGGCTTGGCCCCGCAGTTCCTGTCTCCCGGACTGCCGGCAGTGCAGCCCGGTTCAGCTCGCCTCGATGCTCCAGCTGGCTGCCCAGTTGAGCAGGTCGGGGTCGTCGAGGGAGGGCACCCACCAGTCGGCGAGCGCCGCGCTCTCCGGTTCGGGTTCGGGTCCGACGCCGAGGACCCACATGCCGGCTTTGCGGGCGGCGAGCAGGCCGGTTCGCGAGTCTTCGACGGCCAGGGTCTGCGCGGGTGCGGCACCGCAGAGCTCCGCAGCACGCAGGAACACGTCAGGAGACGGTTTGGGTGCCAGGTCGAGGTCGGGCGTGACGATGTGCGCGAAGCGGTCGAGCAGTCCCGCCTGTTCGAGCGCGCCGGTCGCGATGCGCTGGAGGCTGTTGGAGGCCACGGCGAGCGGGACGCTCCCTGAGGCCAGTTCGAGGAGTTTCTCGGCTCCGGGCATCACGACCGGGTTGGCGGCGACCATGCCGCCGAACGCCCCGGTGAGCTCGGCGACGAGCTGGTCGGCGGTAGCCGGGTCCGCATCGGGCAGGGCCTGGGCGAGCAGGGGGCCGACGATGCTGAGGTGCTTGCCGTCCATTGATGCGATGAACTCCGGGTCGGGTGCGACACCGTGCGCCCAGAGCACGGCGACCCTTCCCGCCGCGCTGTACCGCTCCGTGTCCAGGAGCGTCCCGTCGAGGTCGAAGGCGACCGCTTCGGGCCGCCATGCGGGCATTTCGCCGAGATACGGTCCGTCCGGGAGGATTCGCGAGTCCACTTGCAACATCCGTTCAATGCTCGTCGGCAGTGCAGGAACCCGCACCGATGAGCACTATATGTAATCGATGAGTGACTATTTGCGACGGTCGGTACTCGTTCCGCTGGCCGGCCATTGGCGTCCTTGCGCGTCTATGCGCCGAAGCGCAGGTCGTGATCGATGTCGACGGCAGGGGTCTCGATGCCGGTCGCCTCGCGGAGGCGTCGATGGCTGGCGCGCTCGAAGGCGCGCAGCGGGTGGTCGCGGCGGGCGTCCCGCAGGGCTTGGAGAAGCGGCTCGAGCAATCCGGTGGAGCCGACGGTATTGGTGATGACCGGGCCGTCGGGAAGACCGGCGCTGGTCTGCTCCCGCTGCCACTCGAATAGATAGTGGCGCATGAACATCAGGTGGGCGCTGGCGAGCCGCACGTGCTCGCGCAGCAGCAGGTAGCAGGCGGCGACCTCGGGGCAGGCGCTGGCGACGGCCAGCAGCTCATCGCGGTCCATGGCGTCCAGGTCGCCGCTCTTGAGGCCGTAGCGGGCCAGAATCTGCTCGGGCAGCGCTTCGACGCCGAACAGGCGCTCCAAGCGGTCGCGCTCGGCCTGCGGGAACGCGGGGAAGACGCGGCGGACCTGGTCGGTGTAGCCGGGCATGGCGATGCCGAGTATGAGGTCGCGGGCGAGGTGTTCGGTGTCGGAGGCGCCCGAGGGCGGGAAGTCGCCGGTTTCCCAGTGGTTGGTGTACTGGCGCCAGTCACCGCTGTAGAACGCCGGCTCCATGCCCGAGGTGCGCTGGAACTGCCCGAAGAGGCGGTGGACGGCCGCGATGAGTTCGGTCGCGGTGCCGAGGCGCTCGATGCGTTCGCGGGCGGGCACTTCGTCGCCCAGGAGCGGTTCGAGGAGGTCGTTGGCGCCCTGTTCGAGGACCTCGCAGGACTTGACGAAGGCGATCAGGCGCTCCTCTTCGGTACGTCCGGTGAAGGTTCGGAACCGATTGTGGTCGAAGGCGCCCGGCGAGGTCCAGGTGCCACCCGCGAAACGGACCGTGACCGTGGGCGGGTTCCAGTGGAAGAAGGACAGTGCGCTGTCCCTGTGCGGGTGCCCGGGCGCGGCGAGTTCGGCGACCGTGGCGAGATAGTCGCGGTAGGGGCGACTGTGGACGGTCAGTCGATCGAAGAGGGCGCGGGTGTCAGTCGCGGGGACCAGGCCTTGCTCGACGAAGTGCCGCACGCACGCCGACCCCCACATGCCCATCAGGACCGTGCATTGCCGGGCCTGCGCCGGGCCGTTCGCCGCGGGGTCGGGGGCCAGGAGCGGCAGCACCTGCGAGCGCAGCGTCTCGACCAGGGCGAAAGGGGATTCAGTGCGGGCTGTGATGGCCCGGTTGAGGACCGGGAACTCATCGAGCGTCCACTGGTTCGCTTCGCCGCAGGGCACGACGGCTCCCTTCCCGCCGTTGGAGGCGGACTCGACGCCGGCCCGGGCGGGTTCGGCACGTCAGGGAGCTTACGGACCCACCAGCCACAAAGCCGAACATGAACCGCGCGCCGCACCAGACAGAACCGAACCTTCCGCCACAGCGACGCGAGGTCGGCACTGGCGGTGGTGTGGGTGGCGGCACTACGGGGCACGAAATTGCCGGGATTCAGAATTTCTGAACCACCGGCCAGACTGCGGCTGGATCGCAGTGATCCGGGCAGGCCTGCAGGTAGACCTCATTGCCTAGGAACAGGTTGTAGGTATTGCCCACGCTGTAGTCCTGCTCCGGCGCGCCCGGATAGATATCGAATTCCCAGTACTCCGGTACCTGACAGACGTACACCAGATCGGCTCCGCACGCGCACTGGTAGAACTCGGGGTATTGCGCCCAGGAGGGCGCACCACCCACTTTGAAGGTCTGGGATCCCAGGCCCTCCTCGTCGGGTTCGTCTACGAAGGGGTGCAGCGTCAACGGCAGGGCGCACACGGATGGTTCGCGCTCCGCCGCTGGCAGGGTCGCCTGTCGCAGAAGCAGGATTCGCCAGAAGGGGCCTGAAAACGGTTCCTGTGGCGCGTCCCAGTACCGGTCCACGAGCCGGTCGCCTTCAGCCAGCGGCTCGAAGGGAGCGTCGTTGTGGTCCCGGCAGTGAAAGACCAACAGGTGGTCACCACCGAAGTGTTCTACGTCCGAGGGGATGTCGAGCTGGAAGAACAACGCCATCCGCTCGCCGCAGAAGCATGTCGGCCACTCCTGGCCCTCTTCGAAGCAGGGCCAGCCGCCCACCGAATTCCGTGTCGGCCCGGCCAGCGGCTCCGTTCCGACCTCGATTGCGTACGCACGCAACCCCATCCGCATACCAGGCACCTCAGCTTCGACCATCCGCTCACTCTAGTACTCCCGTACGACACGAGCAGGACCGTCTTCACGGTCGGAGTGCTTTGAGGTTCATGGTTCGAGCTGTTCGCGGCGGTGGTAGTGGCTTCGTTTGGCGGCCTTGTTCTTCCGGCGTCGCCATCGGCTCCAGGCGAGCAGGTGTGCGGCGGTGTGTTGGATGGTCAGGGCCAGAGCGGCGATCAGGTGCGCGGTCTCGGGGAGGGTGAGCCGGTCGAGCTCGTCGTCTTCGGGCAGGTCGGCGCGGGCGGCGATCGTGGTCAGGGTGGTGATCAGGTAGGCGGCCATCGCGAGGGTCAGGTGCCGGTGGGGCGCTTCCCAGGTGCGGACCTGGTGCTGGTCGAGACCGCAGCGGCCTTTGGCCTGCTGGAACGATTCCTCGATCGCCCAGCGGGCTCCGGCCAGAGCGGCGAGGTCTTGCAGGGCCCTTGGCGTGGGCGATCAGCAGCTGTAGAACGACTGCTCGCCGGTCGAGAGGTTCTGGCGGACCAGGAGGTAGTGGTGGCCGGTGGGCTCTTCGGCGAGGTCGAGGTCGAGCCAGCCCCACGAGTATTTGCGCAGGCCCTTGGCACCCTTGGCGACCGCCCGGTCTGCCAGTTCCGGGTCGGGATCGCGACTGCCAGTTCATCGGCCCGCACCGGTGCGATGAGCGCGTCGGTGGGCAGCTTCGTGGAGGCGGCGCAGGCGAGGACGAACGGCAGTGCCGCGTCGTAGAGGCCGCGGCGCAGGTGGGGTGAGTTGCCGCAGACCTCGTTGCCGGTCGCGGCGACGGCCGAGGGTGCGACCGGGCCGGCCAAGAGCCGCCGGAGCATCTCGGCGGCCTGCTGTCCTTTGGTGCGCTTGGCGACCGGGCCGGGCGCGCGTGCACCTGCGAGCCGGGCGTCGCCTTCGGTGAACCGTTCCTTGTGCAGGTAGACCTCGTAGTCGATGAGCGCGTGCCCTGTTGCGGTAGCCCAGACCGCCCAGGTGGTGACCTGTGCGTTCTCCACCCGGCCCGCGGTGCCGGTGTACTGGCGGGCGGCGCCGAGCGAGGACCGTCCCTTCTTGAGGTCCCCGGTCTCGTCAAATTGCCGCGGCAGCGTCCCGTCAGGCGACCTTGGCATAGAACTGGTCGTCCTCGGGGGCGACGTCAATGTTCCACGGGTAGAGGCGAACGTCGTCGCCGGAGCCGGTGAAGATCAGCTCTTCGGTGAAGGGGTCATCGGTGTCCATGTCGATCCATTCGCCGGCTCCAGTTTCGTCGCAGGGCTTCACTACGGTGCCGCCTTCATCGTATTTCTCGAACGGGTAGGCGTCGCAGAGCTGCCATGTGCCGGTGAGTTGACCTCCGGGAATGTCGTCGCCGAATCCGGGCCCGTACGTGGCACCGGTCGCGGTGAACGTGCCGTCGTCGAGGAACTCGACGGTGCGACCGGTGTCGTCTTCCCACAGGCCGATGACGACGTCGCGGGCGACCTTGTCCTCGGGTGGGTCTTCGTGGGGTCCTAGGCCCCACTTCACCGCCACGCGGCCCGCTGTGACGACCACTCGGAACACCAAGGAGCCACGCCGTGCAATGGAACAGGCCGTTCCAAATGTGGGAGTACACGACCAGTCACGCCGCCCTGCTACTCCGAAGCCTCGTGGAGGACCAGTCGCCTGCCAGGGTCGACGTCGCGTTCGCGAACGTGCATGCCATGCAGGTGCGACGAGCATACGACCACTTGAGGATCGACGCGGTGGAGGACTTCAGCAGCCTGCTTCCTGCATCGGATTACGTCCGCGTACGTCCGTCCACACAGTACTTCCAGATCAACGGCGGACCCGACTACGTCATTGCCGGCGCCGTCTCGGCCCTGGACGACGAAGGGGCCGCGCGCAAACCTTCGCAGTTCTATCAAGCGCTTCGTCACGACTAGGTTCTGCCTGCCTCACCAAACACTATGCGTCGCAGACAGACCCAAGTCAGATGCATCGGGACCGGTCCCGACCGCCTGGGAATATGCTTGGCGGACACCTTCAAGGGGAGTCCGCCGATGCGAACACCGTTGCTCACCCTCATCGTTCTCTTCGGATTCATCGCAGTAGGATGCGGCGCTGCTGAGGAGGAACCGCCCGACCTGTTCGCGGAGTATGCCGAATCCGCCGACGTGGTCAACGATCCATTCCCCACGGACTCGTGCTGCGAGGATCGGAAGGCCCAACTCGCGGCAATAGGCGGTCCGGACGCCATCTTGTCGAGCCTGCTCGGCTACCAGCGTTGTGGCAGGGAGGAACCGCCATTCTGCAACCTCAAACCCTCCCAAAGGCAGGCGGCGCACGATTTCGCCGGTGATGGCGCCGTGATCTACGTGCGCGGCATCCTTGTCAAAGACGACGAGGGAACCCTCGAAGTGATGACGCTGTACGTCGCCGAGAACGACGAGGGCGATCGGGTGCTGATCGACTGGCTGGGCCGGACCTACGACGGCGGCCTGAGCGATTTCCAGGCGAACAACGAGTATCTGCACGACGAAGACTGGATCCTGACCGTGGAGGAACCGACCGAGCTGAGCGATGACAGTCAGATCGTCACGGTCCCAGGCAAAACCACCGCGACGTGGATTCGCTGGGCGATCGGCATCGGGATAGCCGCAGCGGTAGCCGCCATCGGGGTCACCGTCATAGTTCGAGTCCGCCACATCCGCAGGATGCGACGGCCCGAAGCACCGTCCTGATCGAAGGGGCCGCCCGCGCCTTCACAACCGCCTGGCATCCTCCGGAACGGCTCAGCGAGGTTGAAACAAGCTCAATGAGGGCCCTGTACTACAGCGACCGATCATGCTGCGACCTCGTGAAACTCGTCCCAGACGGTGAGGTTGCGGCGTTGGTGGTACCACTGCGCGCAGGCTTGATGCCGACGTCGCCAGGTTGACCAGTGCTCGCGGTGTGGTCGTGTGTGGACGGGTTGGTGGCTGCTTTGCGTTGCACCCCAACAACATCAACCAAGACCCGAAACCCCGCCATTATCACCGGTCAAACCATGAACGGCCGCTGTAGTACCGGGATTCCGGTCAAAACCCGGGCAGTGCCTCTCTCCGCTCTGGCGCAGTGGACCGGCAGCACTATCCTCGGGATCCATGACCGGTTTCAAGGCCGACCCCGCGACTGTCAAGTCCTTCGGCGCCCTCGTCGGCAAGCAGGCTGACCACGCGAACGAGTGCGACCGCTACATCCTCTCCAACACGCAGCTCCAGCAGGACAGCGAAGGCTGGCTCAACAAGGCCAGCGGCGCCCACGACTCGCTGATCGAGCACTCGCGCGTGTGGTTCCAGACCTTGAACCGCTACACGCTCGAGAGCGCCGAACTCCAGCTCACCGATGCAGCCGGGTACTATGAACTGGCCGACGACGAGTCCGCCGCCGAGTTCGACGCCAAGCTCGTCCAGCACCCCACCCACCGGACCCAGGTCGATCCGAGGACCTACCGCGAGGAGCGGACCCGATTCGGCTCCCTCAGCGAGACCGCCGACCCGGGCGCGAACCTGAAGAAGCCCGAAGACTATGCCGCCCAAGGTGGCTGGCGCTGGCAGCCCGACTGGACCGATACCGTCTCGATCGCCTCGGCGGGGCGCGGTGCGATCATGGCCGCCACCGACTTCCTCGCCTGGACCGGCGCGCTCGACCGCGGCTACGACCCCTATGAGTTCCTGGTCAAGCCGGTGACCGGCGACTGGTCCGGGTTCCGCGGCTGCGCTGACGTCTTCCGCGGCGCCGCCGACGCCGCCCGCGACGTTGCCGACAACCTCTACCACGGCCGGCTCGGCGTGACCTTCGGCTGGGAGGGCAAGGCCGCCGATTCGTGCGAGTCCTATTTCGAACTCGTCGCTTTGGCCCTCGCCCCCGCCGCTGACGTGCTCGACAAGATCGGCGACGAGTACGAGAAGGCCGCCAAGGGCGCCTTTGACTTCTCCTCGGTCGTCGGCTCGCTCCTGTCCGACCTCATCGACGCCGCGATCATCTGCGCCGCGGCGGCCAGCGCCGGTGCGGCCACAGGCCCGTTCGGCTGGGTCGTCGGCGGCGGCATCGCCGCCTTCGAGGCGGTGTACATTGTCGAGACGCTCGGGAAGATCGCCGACGCCTGGACCCAGGCGAACGACATCATCACCGTGTTCGCGGCGGGGGAGAACTCCTTCGGACAGTTGTGGGCCTCCGACAAGATGCTCCCGAAGCTCCCCGAAGCCGGCGCCGAGGGCTCCCCGATGATCCAGCTGCCGGAATGAGGCGCCCCGCATGAGCGACGAACGACCCCCCGAACCGCGCTTCGAACCTGAGCGGATCGCGGGCCGCCTCCAAGGCACGCCCCTAGGCGACCGCCTCGACTCGCGAGAGAAGCGCCGCAGCGCCCTGAACGACATGCTCGCCGGCCACCCGGATCCAATGTGGCGCGAGATCGGGCGGCAGCTCCAGAGCGGCGAGATGAAACCCTCCGACATGATCAGCACGCCCGTCTACCGCCAGCACCTCCTCGACGGCCTCGAAGCGGCCAAGGCCCGGATCGCCGACCTGCCCGAGGCGATCGAACGCGGCGCCGACGACCCCGACGGCTTCCGGGCCCGCGTCGAAGCCGAGGAGGCGGCCGCCGAAGCCGCGGCCAGGGCCGCCGTCCCTGAACCGGAACCCGTGAGGGAAGAGCTCCGCACGTGCCCCAGCTGCGGCCGGAAGATCACCGGCGACGAGTGCCCCCATTGCGACACCGGCGAACAGGACGCGACCGAAGCGCCGCAGGCCTCAGGCGTCCGCACGTGCCCCAGATGCGGCCGGAAGATCACCGGCGACGAATGCCCCCACTGCTTCTGAGGGAGGCCGCAGGGGCGCGCTGACGGCCAGCGCGCCGCGGCAGGTGCGGACCGCGACCACGGCCGAGGCCGCCACCAGTCCCGTGCAGAGCACGCCCGCTGGGTCGGCGAACACGGAGGCTCCGGTGTGCGTCACCAAAAGCGCTCGCGGTGGTCACGCAGGTGCCCACCGGGAACGCGAACGACCACCAGGCCAGCGTGAACGGCAGCCCGTCCCGCTATCGAGTCATCGACATGCGGGATGATGTTGCGGCGGAGGATGTCTCGGCATGGAAGGCAAGCTTGGACGACATGTTCGCGCAGGTCGCTGGCCTGTTCGGTCGGGTGGAGCTTCGCCGGAGGGCCAGGGCGTACCTGGTAGGGCTCCTGGCTCCGGTGGAGCGGAAGAACTCCTGGCAGCTGGCCGGGGCGGCCGGGGACGCCGATCCATGGCGAGTGCAGCACTTCCTGGGCCGCACGAAGTGGTCGGCCGACGCGGTCCGCGACCAGCTCCGCTCCTATGTGGCGGTTAACCTGGCTGGACCAGACGGCGTGCTGGTGGTCGACGAGACGGGCTTCGTCAAGAAGGGCCGTAGGTCAGCAGGGGTCCAGCGGCAGTACTCCGGGACCGCAGGCCGAGTGGAGAACTCCCAGCTGGGCGTCTTCCTCGCCTACGCGGCTCCGACCGGCCGGGCGCTGATCGATCGCGAGCTCTACCTGCCCGAGTCCTGGATCGACGACCGCGACCGGTGCGAGGACGCGGGCATCCCCGACGACCGCTGGCGCCAGGGCGTCGTGACCAAGCCGCGCCTGGCCGAAGCCATGATCGGCCGGGCACTCGCGGCCGGGGTCGAGGCCGGCTGGGTCGCCGCCGACTCTGCCTACGGCCGCGACGGGAAGTTCCGGGCCTTCTTGGAGACCCGCCGTATGCCCTACGTGGTCGAAGCACCCGTGAAGCAGACCGTGGCCGACCTGGACGGCAAGCGCCGTGTGGACACTCTCATCGGCCGCGCCCCGGCCGAGTCCTGGCATCGAGTCTCGACCGGGCCCGGCGTCCGCGGCGAGCGCCTCTACGACTGGGCCTGGGCCACCCTCCCGGGCTTCGGCGACGTCCCAGCCGGGTTCGTGCGCACGTTGCTGGCCCGTCGCTCCATCGATGACCCCGATGAGATCGCCTGCTACCTGTGCTTCCACCCCGACTCGGTCGAGCGCGAAACGATCGTCCGCGTCGCCGGCGCCCGGTGGGCGATCGAGGAGTGCTTCCAGGCCGCCAAGGGCGAATGCGGGCTCGATCACTACCAGGTCCGCAGGTGGGAGGGCTGGTACCGGCACATCACCATGGCGATGCTCGCATACGCCTTCCTCGCCGTCACTGCGGCGACCGACCCAAAAGCCCACGCGAGCTGGGAAATCTCACAGTCCCCGAAATCCGCCGTCTCCTGGCGCTAGTCCTCCACACCGCTCGCACCCTCGCCCGCGCTCTCGCCGCCACCCACTGGAGGCGTCGCCATCAAACCCGCGCCCGCCAATCCCGCTACCAGCAGAAACTGAAGTGACGCAACGATAGTTCGCATCGACCTCTCGATCACGCTGGTCAGTCGCGGCTCTGATACGAGATCATCATCAGATGGACCAGGTCATTGATCTTGACGAGGCCGCAAAGGCCATCGCCGACCGAAGCCAAGCCTGGCGGCGTGCAGGACTTACCGTCTCGTCACTGACTTGGCGCGACGCGGCTTCTCCATGGCCCCAGCGGATCGTTACCGATCGCTCGACCGCAACTGATCCCGACTCCGTCGGCGTCCAGTTCCAGGGCCCCGGAGATGCGGAACTCCATGTCGTCCTCTACCGCTGTGGATGGGCCGACATCGACTACATCACCGTCGACGGCCACCTAGACACGCTCCACGGACCGGAGATCGGATCCCCTCAGGACTTCGGCCTTCTGCTCGACAACTGTGTGACCCGGACCTTCGACATCAAAGATTCGCTCGCTGTAGAAGCTGCTCAACTGCCCGAACACCGCCGGTGAGGCAGTTGCCCTCTCGAAAACACAAGCAGCACAACGAAATACAGCTGTCGTGTTAATGCTGCGGCGGAAGACGTGGGTGTAACGGTCGGTGGTACGGGTTGAGGCGGTCGTTGATACTGGTGCGATGGGTTTGACGCCGATGTGCCTGTGCTTCTTGACCAGAGCCTCCGATGGATCAGGATCCGAGGTCCTTCTGGGTGCGAAGAAGACCGGCTTCGGATCCGGGAAGATCGTGGGACTGGGTGGGCGTGTCGAGCCCGGCGAGCCACCAGCGCAAGCAGCGACGCGGGAGGTCTTGGAAGGGGTAGGGATCCTGGTCGATCCCTCGGCGCTGCAAGACCTGGGCGAAGTGACGTTCCGGTTTCCCTCGCGCCCGAAGTCGGACTCGGTCGTGTCGGTGTTCAGTGCCGACCGGTTCATCGGTCAGGCCGAGGAGTCCGAGGAGATCGCTCCGCAGTGGTTTCCCCTCGATGACCTGCCCTTCACGAAGATGTGGGACGACGCCCGGCTGTGGCTGCCCCGGTTGCTGGCCGGAGGACGGATGCGGACCGAGATCACGTACTCCTTCGACTGCGAGACCGTGGCAAGTGCCTGGCTCGGCGAGACACAAGTACGCCAACCCAGCTTCCTGATCACCTACGGGCCGGGCGCAGCGATGATCAGCCAGGTCGGCATCGTCGAGGCCTGGCGATGGACTGCCCTCGCCCGGTTCGGCCCGCATTTCCCGGCCAAGTTCCTGGCCCGGACCCTCGGGTGCCCTTGGGAGGACATCACCGTGCTCGACGGCGACTTCAACGCTCCGATGCGCGCGGTGATCGACCAGGTTCCCCGTGAGTACCACCAGGAATACCGCGATGCGGTCGCGCGTATCGGGCGTGAAGCCGGCGCGGTGTTCGCCTCGATGCGCACCGAATACGACCGGGTCAAGGGCATCGGGGACCGGAACGCTTTCGCGAAAGCCGTCCAGCAGGTCCCCGATTCCGCAGTGCGGCAGGCGATGTTCCTGCTATACGACGGCCAGGAGTTGAAGGCCGAGTTGCGGGCGTGGGCAGCCGTCCGGCCCGTAACGGTGAACCTGTTCCGGACTCGCGGCGTTTAATCCTGCGGATGACTATTCGGGGTTACGGCAAGTTGCGCTCGGGGTCGACTTGGGGAGCCTTTGAGGCAACGGGACCGGTGAGAACAGGAAGCGGCTGCCGTGTCATGTTTCTCGTTGTGACGCAAGAACATTCGACGGCAGCCGCGGCTGTGGGCAAAGCCCGAGCGGTCACGCGGTCGCTTCTGGACGCGGTCGCCGGATCCTTCCGCCGCCCCGAGTCCCGGCGCCATGCCGCCGAGGCCGTGGCCGGACTCCAGGCCCAGGTCCGCACCCGCAACTGCTGGGAACTGGCCTCCCAGGCCGGACATGGCGACCCGTGGCGAATGCAGCACTTCTTCAACGAAGCCAAATGGGATGAGGACGCCGTCCGCGAGGCCGTCGCCGCCCAGGTCTGGACCCACGTGGCCGACCAGCCGCCCAAGGTCCTCGCGATCGAAGAGACCGGTTCGACAAGCTCCACCAGTTTGATCAGCACCACCTCTGACCAGGTGAAACAAGTTCGGATTTCCGAGATGATCGGGCAAAAGCTGACATCAGGTTAGAAAGCGGCCATCGATTCGAAGGCCGCTTCTTCGTTGGCGAGGCGTTGGCATGCCGATCAGTGGCTCGCAGGGGCCCGTCCTCAGGCCGGTTCGGCGCCCATTGAGGGTGTCGCGGTCAAGCTCGGATCTCCCCGCTCAGCGACGAGATTCCGGACCGATCCAGCGCTCCAGTGCTCCGATCAGGTCGTCCGTTTCGGAGGCGTCTCCGGCCCAGGCGGTGTATCCGTCGGGGCGGATGAGGACGGCGGCGGGAGTGGCGATGTCGCCGATGCCCGGGAGGGCCCAGGTCGTGGTTCGGCTCGTCGCCCGGACGAGGTCGACGTGGTCGAGCCAGGCCTTCGCGGTCTGCTCCAGTTCCTCGCTTTCGTTGAGTGCCAGCAGGATCGGCCTGCCTGCTCGGAGCAGTTCGCTGACGCGAGTCGGGGCGGTTCCGGAGTGGAGGTCGGCGTCGGGGGTGCGTCGGCCCGCGAGCGGGTGGTCGCATCCGGTCTCGTATCGCAGGTCGAGCGCGGTGATCATGAGGCCGAGGCCGTGGCGCACGCCGTCGTGTTCGAGCAGCTCGGTCATGGTGTCGCGCAGGGCGTCGGCGTGTGCGCCGGGGCGCTGGAGGTGGGTCTGGGCGCGGGTGTTGTGGAGGACCCGCTCGGCCACCGGGCGCCGTTCGGACTCGTAGGAGTCCAGCAGGCCGTCCGGTTCCCCGCCGCGGACGGCGGCGGCGAGTTTCCAGCCGAGGTTGGCCGCGTCCTGCACGCCGGCGTTGAGGCCCTGGCCGCCTGCCGGGTAGTGGATGTGGGCGGCGTCGCCGGCCAGGAACACCCGGCCGTGGCGGTACCGGTCGGCCAGGCGGGCGGCGTCGCCGTAGTGGGAGACCCAGGTGGGGCTGTGCATGCCGTGCTCGGTGCCCGCGATCTCGGTGTAGCTGCGGCGGAAGTCCTCGAAACCGATCGCGGCGCTGCGGTCGAAGGCCCGGTCGTGGCGCTGCACCAGCAGCCGCCAGGAGCCCGGCTGCAACTGGATCGCCGAGTAGTCGCCGATGCCGCGGCGGACGCCGAAGATCGCGTCCTGGGGCGGGTCGGTCAGTTGGACGTCGGCGAGCATCCCGGTCATGGTCGCCTCCGTGCCGGGGTAGCCGATCCCGGCGAGCTTGCGCACCGCCGAGCGGCCGCCGTCGCAGCCGACCAGATAGGACGCCCGGATGCGACGCGGCGCAGCCCCGCCGAGTTCGACCTCGACGCCCGCCTCGTCCTGGTCGAAGCCGATCACCGGTGCGTCCCAGTGGACGGTGATCCCGCGTTCGGCGGCGCGGGCGTCGAGTTCACGCTCGATCTCGGCCTGCACCAGGGCGAGCGTGTACGGGTAGCGGGTGGGGAAGTCGCTGAAGTCCATGCGGAGCCCGCCGAAGTGCCCGGCCTGGATCGGGCGGCCCCGTTCCAGCAGCGGGTCGAGCAGGCCGCGCTGGTCGAAGAGCTCCATGGTGCGGGCGTGGATGCCGCCGGCGCGCGATTCGCCGCTGCGCTCGGGCAGGGCGTCGACGACCGTGGCGTCGACGCCGGCCAGGCGCAGTTCGAGGGCGAGCATGAGCCCGGTCGGTCCGGCCCCGGCGATGAGGACGTCGGTGCGGGTGGTGGCGTGGGTGGCCATGAGACGCTCCTTAACGTTGTTAAATCTAACATCGTTAAGGATATGCAGAACCTTGTTAAACTGTCAATCGCCCCCTGATTGGAGACGTCCGTGAAACTCAATGCCCAGCTCATCGCCGAGGCCGCGCTCGATCTGCTCGACGAGGTGGGGCTCGACGGGCTCACGATGCGCAAGCTCGCCGCGAAGCTCGACGTCCAGGCGCCCGCCCTGTACTGGCATGTCAAGCACAAGCGCGAACTGCTCGACCTCATGGCCGAGCGCGTCTTCGCTGACGCCGTCAACGATCTGGAGGCGCCCCGCCAGGGCGCCGACTGGTCTGAATGGCTGGCCGACCTGGCGGGCCGCCTGCGCCGGGCGATGCTGCACCACCGTGACGGCGCCAAGGTCCTCGCGGGCACCTTCGTCACCGATGATTCCCTCTGGCGCACTATGGAACTGACGCTGCGGATGCTGGGCGACGCGGGCTTCGACCCGCGCGGGACCGCGCGGGCCTTCTCGACCCTGCTGCATTACACCGTCGGGTTCGTCATCGAGGAGCAGGCGCGGACCGGGGTCGACTACAACGGCGACAACCCGTACGAGGGCGGCGCCGTCGAACAGGCCATCGACCCGGCCCGGTTCCCGCTCACCGCGGCGGCATCCGAGGCCATCCGCGCCGCGGACGCGGAGGCGGAGTTCGCCCACGGCATCGGCGTGATCATCGCCGGCATCCGGGCGGTGGCGCTCAGCGCTGCGTCCGGTCCTGCCCGGCGAGGCCGTGGAGGAGCAGGTCGGTGAGGGTGTCGATGACGGTGTCGTCGTCGGGGACCGGGCCGGGGCTGTTGCACGCGGCGTAGCTGAGCAGTGAGAGCATCGACCCCATCGCGGCGGCGGTGAGTTCCGGGTCGCCCGGCAGCGGTCGTCCCTGTTCGCGCATGTGCTCCAAGTGCTCCCGCCAGACGGCGGTCTCCTCGATCAGGCTGCTCCAGATTCGCCCGGAACCGGGGTCGGCCGCGATCCTGGACTGGAACAGTGCGCCCACGACCGCGTGATGCTCCTTCATGACCGTCCAGGCGGTCGCGAGGTGCGCGCGGAGTTGGTCGCGGTCGCCCAGGTCGTGCTCGCGCGGATGCCCGGCGGTGGCGATGAGATCGTCGGCCTGGTCGCCCATGCCCTGCATGAGTGCTTGCAGCAGTTCGTCTTTGCTCGCGAAGTGCTCGTAGAACGAGCCGGTCGAGCGCCCGGCCGCCTTCGTGATGTCGGTGATCTTGGTGTTCAGGTAGCCCCGTTCGGCGAACACGTCCTTGGCGGCGTGCAGCAGCGCCGCCCGGGTCTCGGCCGCCTTGGTCTTGCGTACGCCCACGTCGAAAGCCCTTCGCGATACGTGTTGACAACGCATCAGTGTACCGAGCATACTTTCACTGAATAATGATTCAGTGAACAAGAATTCAGTTTTGGAGTACGCATGCGCATCATCGTCATCGGGGGCGGCGTCGCGGGGACCGCGACCGCCCTGGCCTTGCGGCAGGCCGGGGCCGAGGTCGTCGTCTACGAGGCCCACCCCGACCCGGCCGGCTCGGTCGGCTCATTCATCAGCCTCGCCGTCAACGGCTTGCGAGGTCTGGGCGCACTCGGCTGCCTCGAACGCGTCCAGTCGGCCGGTCACGACATCCCGCGCCAGCGGATGTGGTCGGCCGCAGGGAAGCGCATCGCCGACGTCCCGCGCGGGCGGCGCAGCGGCGACGACCTGCACAGCGTCACCCTGATGCGCGGCGAGCTGGTCGAGATCCTTCGCGAGGCCGCTCGCGCGGGCGGGGCCGACCTGCGCTTGGGCGAGCGGTTCACCGGCTTCACCGAGACCGGTTCCAGGATCACCGCCGAGTTCGAAGGCGGGCACCGCGACAGCGCGGACCTGCTGGTGGGCGCCGACGGGATCTGGTCGACCGCCAGGGAACTCGTCGACCCGACCGCCGGCCGACCCGAGTACGCCGGGCTCTACAGCGTCTCCGGCTTCGCCGAGGGCGTCGAAGTCGAACCGGGCGCTTTCAATCTGACCTTCGCCCGGAACGGGGCCTTCATCCACCTGGCCGCCGGAGGCGCGGTGTGGTGGTCGGCGCAGATCGCCGCCCCGGCCGAGCCGGAGCGCAGCGGCGTCACTGACGCCGAATGGCTGCGGCGATGCGCGGAACTGTATGCGGGAGAGGCGGTCCCGTCCGCGGTCATCGCGGCGACCGAGCGGATCCACACGCCGGTCATCATGCACGCGCTCGACCCGGTATCGACGTGGCGGCGCGGGCGGGCAGTGCTGGTCGGCGACGCCGCGCACCCGGTCGGCGCGGGCCAGGGGGCCTCGGCCGGGATCGAGGACGCGATCGCGTTGGCCGAGGCAATCGCCGCAGAGTCCACGGTCGAGGACGCGCTGCGGTCCTATGAGGCGCGGCGCCTGCCCCGCGTCCGCAAGCTGCTGCGGCTCGCTGAGGACAACCGGGGCGCGAAGCAGGCGGGACCGTTCAAGCAGCGCCTCCAGGCGATCGTGATGCGCCTGTTCATTCCGCTGTTCTACGAGAAGGCCACCGCCTGGCTCTACACCGACGGGCCGAAGGCGCAGACGGGCACCACCTCTCGGCGGTGAGCGGCGGCTCCGAGCTGAGCCTCGGCCCAGTGGGCTGGATCCAGATCACCAACTTCGTCGCCACCGGCGCCCTGCTCCTCGTATTCGCGATCGGCCTGCGCCTCGCGCTCCGCGGGGAGCAAGGCCGAGTCGTTCTCCCGATCCTGGTGGGCCTCTTCGGCATCGAACTCATCATCACCGGGGCTTTCGTGATGGTCCCCGACGGCGGCTACCCCGCCGACGCCCACTTCACCGGCGAGCCGACCCTGCACGCCACCATCCACAACCTCAACGCACTGCCGACATTCCTGACGATGGGCGCGCTGGCGGCGGTCGGCGTCTGGTGGTACTCGCGGCAAGCACCGTTGCAAGGCTGGTCGCGGGGCTGGGCGCGGTACTCGCTGACGGTCGCGGTGGCCACGCCGCTGGCGATGGTAGGCGCGGGCATCTTGGAGGATGTGCCCGGTTCCCATTTCGGGCTGGTGCAGCGGGTAGGGAAGACCGACTCGCGGACGTCGGCGCCCGGTTCAGAACCAGTCGTGCCATTTGAAGACGAAGTGCAGGACCACCGATACGCCCAGCATGAGCGTGAGTGCGAACGGGTAGCCCGCGAGCCAGTACAGTTCGGGCATGTGGTCGAAGTTCATGCCGCAGACGGTCGCGACCAGGGTGGGGGCGAACAGGATCGCGGCCCAGGAGGAGATCTTCTTTATCTCCTCAGACGTGGAGTTCTCCGCCGCCGACAACCCCGGCGGCATCACCGCCGGTCCCGAGGACACTGACACCAGACCGGGCGCTGGCCTGATATCGGCTCAGGCCGGAGGGAAGGTGAGGCCGATGGCGCGCAGGTAGGCGTGGATGGGTTCGCCTTTGGCGTCCGCGATCAATCCGATGTACCCGTCGGGGCGGATGAGGACTTTGGTGCCTTCGTTCGCCCTGAAGGCGCGGTACAGGGTGCCCGCAGGATCGGTCAGGGGGCCGCCGGTACGACCGATCGTATGGACATGGACGAGGTCGCCTTGGAGTGGATCGGCCGATGAGGAGACCTGGTCGGTGAAGTCGACTGCGGTGAAGTGGGGGCCGCGGGTGAGATCGGAGAGGCGGACCGGGCTGTGCTCACCGTGGAGCAGCGCGTCGGGGGCGAGGTCACCGGCGCGAAGGCGTCCGCGCCGAAGGCCGCGGCTGAGGGGACTGTCGCGGTAGACGGGATGGTCGTCGCGGTCGCGGACCTGCTGGCGGGTGACGAAGGCGGTCAGGAGGAACCGCAGCAGCGGGCGGATGAACTGCGGCGGGTTGATCGCTGCGAAGCGCTGGTCGCTGTCGGCCAGGATGCGACGGGCCACCGGGAGCCGTTCGGTCTGGTAGGTGTCGAGCAGCGCGTCTTCGGCGTCGCCTTGCACGGCGAGTGCGAGCTTCCAACCCAGGTTGTAAGCGTCCTGGACGCCGGTGTTCATGCCGTAGGCTCCGAAGGGGCTGTGGACGTGGGCGGCGTCCCCGGCCAGCAGGACGCGTCCGACCCGGTAGGACTCGACCATGCGCAGGTTGTAGCGCCACATCGAGACCCAGGACGGTTCGGTCAGGCGGACGTCGGCGCGGCCGGTGCGCTCGGCGACCAGTGCCTGCAGAGAGTCGAGCGTGACCTCGGGCCAGGTGCCGTCGGCGGTGGGAGCGGTCGAGGCCACCAGTTGCCAGGAGTCGGTGCGCGGGATCGGGCGTGCCACGAGCAGGTGACCGTTTCCGGCTAGCCAGAGGTGGACCCTGTCGCCTTCCAAGCCTTCGATCTTCAGGTCGGCGAGCAGGGCCCGGGTGTCCTCGTTCGTGGTGCCGGTGAAGGCCAGGCCGAGGCCTTTGCGGACCGTGCTGCGGCCGCCGTCGGCGCCGACCAGGTAGCGGGCGCGGACCGGCCGTGCGGTGCCGTCGTGATCGACTGCGGCGGTGACGCTCTCACCGTCGTCGGTGAAACCGGTGAGCCGGTGCCCGAACTCGACCTTCCCGCCGAGCTCGGCGAGTCGGTCGCGCAGGAACTGCTCGACCGCGTACTGCGGCAGGGCCAGGCAGTTGGGGTAAGGACGGGATGCCGTGGGCTCGGCTTGCGGCACATGGACATCGGCCAGCAGGTCGGTCCCCAGGTGGATGCGAGTGCGCTCGTGCACGTCCGCGGCGTCGAGGACGCGCTCGGCGATCCCCAGATCGTCGAAGACTTCCATCGTGCGGGGTTTGACGGTGAAGCCGCGCGAGCCCGCCGCCGGGAGGGGCGCCGCTTCCAGGACCCGGCAGTCGATGCCCCGGCGGAGCAGGTCGCAGGCGAGGGAGAGGCCGGTTGGTCCCGCTCCGGCGATCAGGACGTCCACACGGTCCATGAAAGGTTCCTCTCGTGCAGGGGGGTGGCGGTCAACTTCCGCATCTGACACCTACAATCGTACCTATACGAATGTAGGTGTCGATTGCTCGGGGGTTCGCTCATGTCACTGCGATACGCGCTGCTCGGCCTTCTCGAAGACGGCCCGGCCAGCGGGTATGACCTGACCGCTCGGTTCGAGCGCTCCTTGCAGCGGTATGCCTGGACGGCCCGGCAGAGTCACGTCTACCCCGAGCTCAAGCGCTTGGCCGGCGACGGCCTGATCGCGGTGGTCGCCGAGGGGCCGCGCGGGAAGCGGACGTATGCGATCACCGAAGCCGGGCGGGAAGCGCTGCAAGCCTGGCTTCTGGATCCGCCGGGAGAGCGGGCGGTCCGCGATGAACGTGTCCTGCGGCTGTCGCTGCTGTCGGCGCTGGACCACGCCCAGGCCCGAGCGGTCCTCGAACGGGAGACGGCGACGGCCGAACGGGAACTCGTCGAACTCGAAGCCCTCGCCGAGCGGGCCGACGCCGAACCCCATCCGCGCGGGCCGCTGCGGTTCGGCCGCATGGCCATCGAGTACGGCATCTACCAGCACCGGTCCCACCTCGAATGGGCACAGTGGGCACTCGACCGACTCGACCGGACCGAAGCGGCCGGTCCCGAGTGACCGCAAGTCACGGCGCTCACTTTCGCGAGCGACGATCCGCCGCCTCGGAGCGCCATGACGGCAACGTGCTCAGCGGGTGGTCCCGTTGTGTTGCGCGGCCTCAAGGACACGCGCGACCTCGGCGAAGCCGTACTCGAGCATCTCGGTCTCATACGCATGGACGGCGTCGAGGAGCGGACCGGTCCGCTCGGTGATCCGGCGGCACAGCAGCGCCGCGTCTTTGAGGGCGAAGGCCGCGCTGGTGCCCTGGGGGATCATCGTGTGTACGGCATCGCCTATGAGCGTGACCGGGACGGTCTCCCACGGCGGTACTGGTTCAGCGGTCCTGATCGTGGTGGGGTTGACCGTGGCCGGGTCGGTGGCCCGCACGAGCGTGCCGATACTCGGGTGCCAGTCGTCGACGATCGCAGCCGCAGTCTCGGCCAATGCGGCCTTGTCCATCGCGGCGATGTCGGCCGAGAACCGCCCGGCAGGGGCGACGACCACCCACATGACATAGTCCTCGCCCTCGCCCGAGGCGAACTCGTGGGCCGCGAGGGACACGAAGCGCCCGTCGGGGCCCATGATCGAGCAGAACCCGTCAAGGGCAGCTTTGGGCGCGAGGGCGCGGACGGCGTCGGTCAGCGGGGTCTTGCCGTAGATCTCGGTCTGGCCGGTCTCTATGACCCGCGCCTGCGGCAGGAGCTGCGCCCGCACCCGCGAATGGGTCCCGTCGGCGCCGACCAGCAGGTCCGCTTCGGCGGTCGCGCCGTTCCCGAAGCGGGCCCGCACCCGGTCGCCGATGAGCTCGTAGCGCTCGAACGGCGCGCCGTGGCGGACGTCGATGCCGGTGAGCAGGATGCGGCGCAGGGTCTGCCGGTCGACCGTGAGGTGCCGCCCGGACTCGGCGTCCTCGACGGGCGGCACGAGCATCTCGTGGACGACGTTGAGGTCGGGGTCGAGGAAGCGGACGCCCGAGCCGTGCTTCCCGGAGGTCTCGACGACCTCCTCGTACAGGTCGGCGGGGAGATACCGCCGGAGCGCGAGGTCGCCTTCAGAGGCGATGTGGATGCGGAAGCCCTGGCTCGGCTGCTCGGCGCCTTCACGCTCGTACAGCGTGGCGTCGATGCCGGCCTGCATCAGGCCCTGGGTCAGCAAGGGGCCGGCGAGGCCGGCGCCCACAACAAGAATACGCATGATCCGAGATTATCTATTTCTAGACTATCTGTCAACCGACTATGATGGCGGCATGGAGAAGCCCGACGAACAACTCGACGCGAAGATCGGCGGCCAGTTGTACTTGGCGCACCGCTACGCCCGCGCCGCGACCAATCGCGCCTTGGAAGCCCACGGGGTCGAACTGCGTCACCTCGGCGTGCTCGGCCAAGTCGCTGAGTCGGGGCCGATGAGCCAGCGCGAGCTCATCGACCGGCTCCAGATCGACAAGTCCACGATGGTGCACATCGTCGACGAGCTGGAGCGCCAAGGCCTCGCCGAGCGGCACCGGAACGAGCGTGACCGCCGCAGCTTCAGCGTCCACATCACGCCCGTGGGAAAGGAGCGGCTCGCCGTTGCGCAGGCGAGCACCGCCGAGGTCATGGCCCGCCTCCTGGAGCCGCTGCCGGAGGCCGACCGCCGCCTGCTGCACGAGCTCCTGGCCCGGTTCATCGACAGCGCCGCGCAACTGGGGTGAAGGACCGGGACGAACTGGCGCCGGCAACCCGGATCTGATGTTCAGGCCACCGGTGCGTATTCGGGGAGCGGGCGCGTCCCGGCTTGTGCCAGTCGTTCAAGCGCCCCGAGCGGGCCGAGGATCGGGAGTCGGGCGAGGGTGTCCCGGATCCGCCTGCCGGCATTGGTCCCCGGCACCATGAGCCGCAGGTTCGGTCCGATCTGCTGCTTCTGCTCGACGAGCGCCCGGTGCCCGGTCTCGTAGTGCACGAAGGCGGTCCGGTGGTCGCCGCGTGCCGCGGTGAGTTCTCCGGCGAGGCGGTACGCCCCGACCATCGCGAGCTCGGCGCCCGCGCCCGATGCCGGCGAGGCGCACCAGGCCGCGTCGCCGACCAGTGCCACCCGGCCACGGGACCAGGAGTCCATCCGGATCTGACCGAGGGCGTCGAAGTAGAGTTCCGGGTCGTCCAGCGCCACCTCCAGTAGTTCCGGTACGCGCCAGCCGGTCTCGTTGGCGAAGGCCGCGCGGATCAGGCGCCGGTGCTGCTCGGTGTCGCGGTGGTCGTGGTCGAGGTTGTCTGAGCGGAAGATGAAGTACGCCTTGGCGCCGGCGTGATTGCCGGACCGGTAGAGCCCGGCCATCTTGCCCGGGGTGTTGTACATGGTGACTGCGCGGTCCTCGCCGAGCGCGGCGTCGGCGTTGGCGAATGCGAAGTAGTGGCCCCTGTGCCGCAGGAATCCCCTCTCGGGGCCGAAGGCGAGGTGCCGCACGGTGGAGTGCATCCCGTCCGCGCCGATGACTAGGTCGTAGCGTTCGCTCGGCCCGTGCTCGAAGTCGACGGTCACGCCGTCGTCGTCCTGGCGCAGGCCGAGCACGCCGTCGCCGAACCGGTAGTCGGCGTGGGTCGCCTTGTGCAGCAGGGACACCAGATCACCGCGCATGATCTCGACCGAGCCGGGCTCGTCGATGCTGACGCGCGCGGTGGTGCGCTCGGCGGCGTCGACGAACCGAATGCCGCGGACGTCGGCCGCGGACGCTCGGACGGCTTCGGTGAGGCCCATGCGTTCGACCACGGAGGCAGCCTGCCCGCGCACGTCGACGCCGTTCCCGCCCGGCCGCGGGGCCGGGGCCCGCTCGACGACCGTGACCGCGAAGCCGGACCTGGTCAACCAGTATGCGGTAGTGAGACCGGCGATGCTGGCGCCGACGATGAGTACGCGCTCGTTCATGGGGTGCTCCCTCGAGGTAGTATCTGGAATGATGATTCCAGATAAATATATGGAATGAGGATTCCATTTGTCAACTCCGATCGAGCGACCGCTTCGCGCCGACGCCGTCCGCAACCGGCGCCGCGCCCTCGACGCCGCGACCGCGCTCCTGGCCGAGCCCGGTGCGACCCTTACCGTCGAGGCCATCGCCAAGGCGGCCGGCATGGGCACCGGCACCGTCGTCCGCGCCTTCGGCGGCAAGGACGCGCTGATGGACGCTGCCGTAGCCGAACTCCTGCATCCGCTCGTCGACCGCGGCAGGGAACTGCTGCGGCGCGAAGGCGGCGCGGCGGCACTGCGCGCCTTCCTGACCGAGCTCATGGCCTTCCAGGCGGCGCATTACACGGTCAGCGACCAAATCGGCGACTTCAACCTCCCGGCCACTGCCGCTCTACGCGCCGACCTGGTCGAAGTGGTCTCCGCGATGGTGGAGCAGGGGAGGGGCGAGGGGGCGATCCGCGACGACATCGATCCGGCCGCCATCACCACCGTCATCGGCGAGACCGCCTTCGCGATCGCCAAGGCCAGCAACAAGACTCCCAAACTGGTCGACGCCTTCACCGACATCCTCCTCGACGGCCTCCGGCCGATCGCACGCGGCAACGCTGCTGGCTGAGTAGGCGGGATCGCGACCTGGCCGCCGTGCGAGGTGTTCAGGCCGCGAAGGCGGCGCGGTTGGCGGCGAGGAACGCTGCGAAGGCGCGCGGTTCGCGGCCGGTCAGGCGCTTCACCGAGTCGGTCGGGGCCGCGTAAGCGCCGGTGCCGAGTTCTTCGTAGAGCGCGGCCATCTCCCGGGCGGGACGCGGCGGCATGCCGTAGCCGCGGAAGCGCGCTTCCAGCGCCGCGGTCGACTCGCCGGTGAATCCGACCTCGATACCACGGGCCAGCGAAAGCTGCGCCGCGATCTCGGAGGCGCGCAGTGCTTCGGGGCCGGTCAGGTCGAAGGTCGCTCCGCGGCCGCCCTCCCCGGTCAGGAGCGCCGCAGCGACCGCCGCAATGTCCTCGCAGTCGATGTAGGCGACCGCGGGGTCGCTCTCGTGGTTCACCACGTTCCCGGCCGCGTCGCTCAGATGCCGTCGGGGGGAAAGGAAGTTCTGCATGAAGCCGCCGGGCCGGAGCATCGTCCATCCCAGACCGGAGGCTTTCAGGTGCTCCTCGGTCTCGCCGTGCCCGCCGGCCGACATCGGCCCGCCCCGTCGGGCGTGCTGGACCGAGAGCTTCACGATGTACCCCACACCGGCCGCTTTCGCCACGTCGATCACGGTCCGCTCCCACCTCAGCATCGGCTGCGCGCCCTCGACCGCCTGCGCGCCGGGCGAGTTGAGGAAGACCCGTTCGACGCCGTGCATCGCTTCGGCAATCGCGCCCGCATCGTCGAAGTCGCCCACTACGTAGTCGGTCCCGAGCGCCTCGCCTTTGGCCGCATCGCGGACCAGCGCCTTGAACGCCGCGCCGCGCGCGGCCAGATCCGCGACGAGGTGCTGGCCGATCGCTCCCGTGGCTCCGGTAACGAGAATCATCACGCCTCCTGTAAGTGGAAGAATTTCTTCCGTATCGAGAACGCTAGCATAAGCGGAAGAAATTCGTCCAGTACTATTGGGCCATGAGTTCTACCGGCACCCCGCGACTTCGCGCCGACGCCCAGCGCAACCGCGAGCGCATCATCGCCGCGGCCTCCCAGCTCATCGCCGAACGCGGCCCCGACGTGCCCATGGAAGACCTCGCCCATCGGGCCGGCGTCGGCGTCGGCACCCTCTACCGGCGCTTCCCCGACCGCGAGGTGCTGCTCCACGCAGTCGCCTCGGCGATGTTCGAGCGGGCCGTCCGCCTCGCCGAGCAGGCCCTGGCCGAGGAGCCCACCGGCTGGGCCGCCCTCGAACGCATCTCGCGCGAATGCGCCGAACCCGGCCTCGGGGCGCTCTCGGCCCGGTTGCGCCCCTGGCTCAACGCCAACCGCGACGACGACCCCGAACTGCGGCGACTGACCGCGGCGTGGGTGGACCGCTTCGACCGGGTGGTGGCCCGCGCCCGCGACGAAGGCGCACTCCGGCCCGACGTCGAGGGCGTCGACGTGCTGACCATGATCGGCCTGCTCACCTGCCACGCACCCGAACTGACCGCAGCGGTGGAGCGCGAGCGGGCGCTGCGCTACCTCGGCGTCATGCTCGACGGACTCCGCGCCGCCGGTCCCCACGCGGGGTCAGATCCACTCGCGTGACTTGAAGATCAAGGAAAGCGCCACGGAGGAAGCGTTCCCCCGAAAGCGAGGCGGGTTCGGCGGAGTGGACGACGTTGGCGAGGCCCGGTTCGGTGCCGGTGACGAGGCATTCGAAGGCGCTGTCGACCTCGTCGGCAGCGGGGCCATTCCGAAGCGTCACCAACCCGTACCCAGCTCCAGCGGCCCCGTGTCGCTGCGTCGTGTAACCAGACCACCGAAATAGCGTCGAGGTAGGCGACCCCTCGTTCGATCAGTGAGAACGGGGATGCGAATGGCGAGGAAGCAGTACGAGGTCCGGGTCTGGGGTGAACAGCGGAAGGACATCGATCCCTACACGATCGCGAACATCCTCCTCGACCTGGCGGCAGCCGAGAACGGAGAAGCCCCGTCGCCTCCCAGGAACGCAACGACCGGCCGGGCGATGGTGTGCGTCTGCGACAGATGCCGGGGCCGGGTCTCCGCTGAGCCGGGCGAGTGACCTCCGGCCTGCGAGGAAACCGAGTGAAGGTGCTCGCCTCCAACGCCGATCGGTCGCGGAGGCGAGCACGCTGTCTCACAGGCGGGAGTACTTGCGGGCTCCGGCGTCGCGGAGGATGGTCTTGACGCTGGAGAGCCCGATGGCGTACCGCGCGGCGAGTTCTCTCTGAAGCGCCCCATCGAGATAGTCCTCGATGAGTCGTTGGCGGTCCTTCGGGGCCAGCCGTTTGCGGAGCGGACGCGGTGCCGTTCGACAGGCACCTTGCGTACGGCTGCATCTCCCATTGCCGCAGTGAAGACGCCACAATTCCGTCACCGGTCGCGGGCGTCGAGGTCGTGGGCGGGTGGCGGAGGCCGACGGCGCCGCGACCCGTTGCGCGGCGAAGGCGTGGTCGCCTGCGAGTAGACGGGCCTCGCCGTCGGGCCGTGCCTGTAGCACGGTAATCGCTTGGGCGGCATGGTGCCGGATGGTGTCGAGGTCCGGGCGGGTGCCCGACCAGGTTCGCCGGTCGCGGCCAGGCGGCGCAGGCCGGCCTCGGTGCCGTCGAGGACGGTGATCCGCTCGACGTGCGGGGCGGCGTTAGTGAGGGCCGGTCTTGTCGAAGGCGACCCGGCCGACCTCGGCACCCATGGTGGATGCGGCCACGATGCCATGCGATGGCCCGTTACAGCGCTCGCGTTCGCGGACGGCCTGCATTCCAGAATTATATCGATACGTATCCGGAACCCCCGGATGCCCTCCGCGGGCACCCTTTACGCTTGTGGCATGAGTGAGGGACGTGCGCGGCGGCCGCTGCCGACCAGCATTGACGTGGCGAAGCTGGCAGGCGTCTCGCAGAGCACCGTCTCCTATGTCATGAGCGGAAAACGGTCGATCTCGCCGGAGACCCGCGAGCGCGTCCTGGCCGCGATCGAGCAGCTCACGTACCAGCCGAACGCGGGCGCGCGGGCGCTGCGCGGGCGCAAGACCCATGTCATCGCGCTCATGATCCACTTCGATGAGCTCGCGGACGCGCGCGACTCCGTGCCCTATATCGACGCGATCGTCGAGGCGGCGCGCGAACGCGACTACGACGTCGTGCTCGTCACTACCGACGAGGGACCGGACGGGCTCAAGCGTCTGGCCGGGCGCTCGACCTGCGACGCGTTCATCCTCATGGACATCAAGTCCCAGGACGAGCGGATCGCCACCGCCGCGTCGCTGGACCTGCCGGTGGTCCTGGTGGGCACGCCGGCCGATACCGCCGGTCTGGACGCGGTCGACTACGACGTCGAGCAGGCCGCTGTCATGCTCATCGACGAGCTCGCCGACACCGGCCACGAGCACGCGGTCCTCGTCGGCGGGGAAGGCGGCGGTGAATACCGGTTCATCAGCCAGTTCTACGACTCCTGCCGGGTCCGCGCGGCCGAGCGCGGCCTGAACTTCGCGATCGTCGACCCGCCGCGGCCCGGCTGGGCCGGCATCGACGCGATTGCGCCCCGACTGCTCGAACACCGCAGTCGCCGCCTGGGGCTGATCGCGCGGACGCCGCAGACCAGCGAATGGCTCCTCCAGCTGGCGCAGTTCCACAGCCTGCGCCCCGGCACGGACGTGTCGATCATCGGACTGTGCCCGGATGACACGGCCGAATCGTTCGACCCGCCATTGACCAGCGTCTCCACCCAGGCCCGCGAGGTCTCGCAGCAGGCCGTCAAGATCCTCTTCGACCGCATCAGCGGCACCGCCCGCGAGCCCGGCCAGCTCCTGGTCGCACCCGCACCCCTCCAGCGGCGCGCGACCACCGCCATTTTCACCTGACGATCGACGGCTTCTGACACCTCGCCGGTGACAGACCGAAGTCGATCATGCTAAGTTCGATACGTATCGACAACTGAACGGGATGCCCACCGCTCGGAACTTTGCCACCACACGGCGGCACCTCCCTTGCACCACAACCGGTCACCTCCGGCGACCGACCGGGCGGCACCGTTCAGCCCCTCGTGCATCGACACGACTGCATCAAAGGAGATCGCAATGCCCACTCGCAGAACCGTAGGACTCGGATTGGCCGCGGCCACTACCGCCGCACTCGTCGGATGCGGCGAGGACGGCGGTGGCAGCGCCGGACCGGTGAAACTGGTGTGGTGGGCGTGGGCCGACGACCTCAGCAAACGGCTCGTCGAGGCGTGGAACTCCAGCCACGACCACATTCAGGTCGAACTCATCGACCCGGCCGTCAGCGGCACCTCGAAGCTCGTCGCAGCGGTCCGCGCGGACGAGGCCCCGGACCTGGCCAGCGTCGAGTACCAGGCGCTTCCGGCCATGATCGTCGCCGGCGTCGCCGCCGACATCACCGAGCACGTCACCGACGACACCACGGCCGCCTTCAGCGAAGGAACCTGGTCGCTGACGCGGTTCGACGGCGCGGTCTACGGGATCCCGCAGGACGCCGGACCTCAGGCCCTGGTGTACAACCGGGCGCGGTTCGAGGAGCTCGGCGTGGCGGTCCCGACCACCTGGGACGAGTTCCGCACTGCCGCGGCGCAGATCCGCGAGGCCGACCCGAACACGTACATCGCCACGTTCAGCACCGCCGAGTTCGGGTTCTTCGCCGCGGTCGCCCAGCAGGCCGGAGCCCGCTGGTGGAACGTGGACGGCGACACCTGGACCGTCGCCATCGACGATGCCGCCTCGGTCGCAGTCGCCGACTACTGGCAGGGACTCATCGACGACGACCTGGTCAAGGTCGAGAACATCGGTACCCCCGACTGGACCAAAGAGCTCAATGACGGCACCATGCTCTCCTGGCCCTCGGCGATCTGGGCCGCCAACGTCATCTACAACAACGCCCCCGACACCGCCGGCCAATGGGCGCTCGCACCGATCCCGCAATGGGAGCCCGGAAACGCCAGCGTGGCCTTCCAAGGAGGATCGACGGTCCTGACGACCACCACCTCCGATCACCCGGCCGAGGCCGTCGAGTTCGCCTCCTGGGTGTTCGCGAACAAGGAGGGCTACACCATGCAGGCCGAGGCCGGTACGTACCCGGCCGCGACCGCAGGGCAGGAGGCGGCGGCCGAAGCCCTCGATCCGCCCGCGCTCATGCCCGACCAGGCCGACTTCTGGGAGCTCGCCTCCGCGATCGCCGCGGACACGCTCCAGGAGGTCCAGTGGGGCCCGAACGTCACCGTGGCCAGCTCCGCGCTCCAGGACGCCTTCGCCCAGGCGATCGAGAACGGCACGCCGCTTCGCGAGGCGCTGACCGCGACCCAGGCCGCCGTGGTAGCCGACATGGAGAACGCCGGCTTCACGATCGCTGGCTGAGCCCCGCTTCGGGCCCGGCCGAGCGCCGGGCCCGACGCGGGCCCCCTGGAAAGGAAGGAACACCATGGCCGACACCGCGCCCGCGCGCACCACCGCTGCGCCGTCACAGCAGTTCCGCAAGTCCCGCAGGCAGAGTCGACGGCGCCCCCTCGCGCCGTATGTCCTCGTCGCCCCCGCCGTCCTGCTCTTCATCGCGTTCATGCTCGTACCCATCGGTTACGCGCTCGTCCAGAGCACGCTGGGGCAGCGGGTGACGGGCGGCGCCCTGTTCGGCAGGATGGAGACCGTCTTCGTCGGCCTCGACAACTACACGACCGCATTGAGCGACAAGGACTTCTTGTCCGGGTTCGCGCGACTGGCGGTCTACGGCGTCATCGCCGTCCCGCTCACCCTCGGACTGGCGCTGCTGTTCGCGCTCCTGCTCGACCTGCGACTGGCACGGGCCAAGCGGTTCTCGCGCACGGCGATCTTCTTGCCCTACGCCGTGCCGGGGGTCGTGGCGAGCCTGATGTGGGGCTTCCTCTACATGGAAGGGACCAGCCCCTTCTCCTACCTCACCCGAAAGCTCGGCTGGGGCCCCATCCAGTTCCTCGACGACCCCGAGGTGTACGGGTCGATCGCCAACATCGCCCTCTGGGGCGGCGTCGGCTTCAACATGATCATCCTCTACACCGCACTGCGCTCCATCCCCGAGGAGGTCTTCGAGGCGGCCCGGCTCGACGGCGCGGGCGAACTGCAGATCGCCCTGCGCATCAAGATCCCGCTCGTCGCCCCGGCCCTCATCCTCACCGGCCTGCTCTCGCTGATCGGCACCCTCCAGGTCTACGGCGAACCGGCGACGCTCCGGCCGCTGAGCAACGCCATCACCCAGACCTGGTTCCCGCTCATGACCGTCTACCGGGACGGCTTCACCCGTGACGACCTGCCACTGGCGGCCGCCGAGTCAGTGCTGCTGGCGGCGTTCACCGTCGTGCTGTCGGTGATCGTCCTCGGAGCGACCCGCAAACGCGCGTTCGAAGGAGAAGCCTGATGCGCACCGACACCGCCTCCCCGAGGCAGCACCTGTTCACCGCGAAGATCGTGCCGACGGCGGTCCTGCTCATAGGCGCCTTCTACTGCCTCGTGCCCGTCGCCTGGGTCCTGATCGCCTCGACCAAGTCCCGCGGGGAACTGTTCAGCACCTTCACCCTCGCGCCCGGCACCGGCCTGGGTGAGAACCTCGCCGACCTGTTCGCCTACCAGGACGGCCGCTACCTCAAATGGGCGGCCAACAGCCTGCTCTACGCCGGCCTCGGATCGATCGCTTCGGTCCTGATCTCGGTTGCCGCCGGCTTCGCCCTGGCCAAGTACGACTTCCGGGGCCGCAACCTGATCTTCTACACGATGCTCGCCGGCGTCCTCATTCCCGGCATCACCCTGGCCGTCCCGCAGTACATGCTCATGTCGAAACTGAACCTGACCAACACCTACTGGTCGGTGCTGCTGCCGGTCCTCATCTCCCCGTTCGGGATCTACCTCGCGCGAGTCTTCGCCTCGGCCGCGGTCCCGGGCGAGCTGATCGAGGCTGCGCGCATCGACGGGGCCGGCGAGTTCCGCATCTTCGCCAAGATCGGCCTGCCGATGATGCTGCCCGCCATGGTCACCATCTTCATGCTCCAGTTCGTCGGCGTGTGGAACAACTTCCTACTGCCCTACGTCATGCTCGTCGACGACGACAAGTTCCCGATCACCCTCGGCCTCTACTCGCTCATGTCGCAGAGCTCCGGGCGGCCCTCGCTGTACACCCTCGTCGTCATCGGATCGGCCCTGGCGGTGATCCCCTGCATCGCGCTGCTGCTGCTCCTCCAGCGGTTCTGGCGGCTCGACCTCGTCAGCGGCGCCCTCAAGTCCTGAAACCGGCGACCGCGAACCACCCGACCACCACCCGGGCACCGTCCGGAACCGAACGAAAGGTTGTCCTCCCTTGCCTGCCAACCCGATCCAGACCACGCTCCCCTTCGGCGGCGGCCACGCCGTCCTCGACCCCGAGACCGGCGCCCCGTTGCAGTTCACCGATGACGCGCATCCGGATCGCCGGTACCTCCTCGACACCGACAATTCGCGCTGGCATTCGATCGAACACCAATGGGGCTCAGGACATCTGACCACCAACCGCGGTGGGGCGCGCTGGCACTCGCCCGCAGAGCTCCGCACGGTCGAGGGCGGGTTCGAAGCCGTGCACCCGGTACTCGACCAGGTCCGGGTCGTCGTGCGGCGATGGGTCGACGGCGAGGTGCTGCGCGAGCGCTACACCGTTGCCAACGACGGCGACGAACCGCTGCTGATCACCGGCTTCGGCGTGCAGACCCCGTTCGGCGACATCTACAGCGGCGCCGAGGACTCGCTTGCACGGGCGGTCCATGCGCACCTGTTCACCGGAGGAAGCTGGGCGTGGGCGCTCGCGCAGCCCATGTCGGGCGCAGGTGACAGCCTCGGCCTCATCGTCCGGGACGGAGCCGTGCGCGCCTATTCGATCGAATCGCGCTCGACCAACACCTACTCGAACATTCGGGGCCACATAGCATTGCTGGTCACCGACCGGTCCCGCAATGCCGAGGCGTTCGGCGGACAGCCCGAACTCACCGTCGCCGCCGGGGATGCGCTCGCGTTGGAATGGGAGTTGGGCTGGTACCGGTCCGTCGACGCCTTCATCGCCGCGACGGGCGCTCCGGCGCGGTTCTCCGCCTACGCCGCCGAGACCGGCCAGGCGATCGAGGTCGAAGCCGCTCAGGTGACCAGCCCGGACGCCAGGGTCGAGGGCGACGGCGCGGGTCGCTTCCGCGTCACCGCTGATACCCATGGCGCCTACACGGTCGACATCGACGGCACCGCCCGCACCGAAGTGCTCTTCCACGACTCGCTCGAGACCACCGTCCGGCGCCGTGTCGGCTACATCGTCCGACACCAGGTCGCCCGTGAACGGCCCGGACTCCTCGCCCACGCGTTCGTGCCGGTCGACGTACGCACCAAGACCACCTGGTCGACCAACGACTGGCAGGACTGGACCGACGGCTCCGAGCGGGTCGCGATGCCCGTACTCGTGCAACTCGCGGCCCTGCGCGGTTGGACCGACCGCGACGAGGCCGAACCGCTGCTGGAGGGTTGGGGCGAGTTCGCCTGGAACCATCTGCTCGACGCCGATGCGACGCCCACCCGCGGATCCCAGTTCGGGAAGACGCCGCGCCTCTACGACGCCCCGTGGCTCGCCCAGTTCTTCCATGACCGCTACCGCCTCACCCGCAGCGACGTCGCGCTCGACCGGGCGGCGCAGATCATCGAGCGGAACTTCGCACTCGGCGGCGCCGCGCACCTGTCGATCACGCTGTCGGAGACCACGGCCGCGATCGCAGAGAGCCTGGACACGACCGGGCAGAGCAACCGGGCCGAGGCACTGCGACGCGACCTGATCGAAGGCGCACGCCACTTCGTCAAGCTCGGCACGGGACTGCCCGCGCACGAGGTGAACTACGAGCAGTCGATCGTGGCACCGCTCATCGACCTCCTCGTCGCCGCGTACGAGCTGTCCGGCGAGCAGGTCTTCCACGACGCGATCGCCGAGCGCCTGCCATGGCTGCTGGCCTTCGGCGGCCCGCAGCCGCACGCGCGCCTGCACGGCGTCGCGATCCGGCACTGGGACGGCTACTGGTTCGGCATCGAGCGGCTCTGGGGCGACGTGTTCCCCCACCACTGGTCCGCGCTCACCGCCGCCACCCTCCTGCGGCTCCCCGCTGATCTGCGGACCGAGGAGACCGACCGCATCGCCGACGCGGTGCTGCGGTCCAATATGGCCAACTACTTCACGGACGGCTCGGCCACCTGCGCCTATGTCATGCCCTCGACGGTGGACGGCCGAGCTGCGCATCTGTCCGACCCGCTCGCCAACGACCAGGACTGGCATCTCGTGCTCTGGATGCGCAGCCGAGAAGCGCGCGGCTGACAGCACGGATTCCGCCGAAGCCTTCGCCGACGAACTCCAGACCGAGATCGACAACGCGAAATGACCCGGTGCCCCGGGACGCACGCACCGCCGTCCCGGGGCACCGCGCGACCCCTGAACCTCACCGAGAACCACCAAGGAGCACCCTTGTCCATCGACGAACGCCTCGCCGGCCTGCACCGCCGACTCGGCGGCCTGGCCTACGGCGGCGACTACAACCCCGAGCAGTGGGACCCCGAGGTCTGGAAGGAGGACGTGCGCCTCATGCGCGAGGCCGGGGTCAACCTGGTCACCGTCGGCGTCTTCTCCTGGGGCCTCCTCGAACCGCGCTCCGGCGTCTTCGAGTTCGACTGGCTCGACCAGGTCATGGACCTTTTGGGGGAGAACGGGATCAGTGTGGACCTCGCCACCCCCACCGCGGCCCCGCCGTCGTGGATGGCGCACGACCATCCCGAGGTCCTGCCGGTCGACGGCGAGGGCCGCCGGGTCGCGTTCGGCGCCCGCTGCCACTACTGCCAGTCCTCACCCGTGTTCCGTCACTACGCTGCGCGCATCACCGAGCAGCTGGCTGCCCGCTACGCAGGTCACCCGGCACTCGCCATGTGGCACATCGGCAACGAGTACATCGGATACGCCTGCCACTGCGACGCCTCCAGCGCGCACTTCCGCACCTGGCTGGCCCGGCGTTACGGGCACGTCGACGCGCTCAACGACGCCTGGGGCACCGCGTTCTGGGGCCAGCATTACGAGTCCTTCGAACACGTGAACCCGCCCGCGCCGCGCTCGCGTCTCGTCTCGGGACCGAACCCGGGGCAGCTGCTCGACTTCTGGCGCTTCAACGACGCCGCGATGGAGTGCTTCGCAGCCGAACGCGACATCGTGCGCCGCCATACCCCGGACCTGCCGGTGGTCACGAACTTCATGGGCTCGTTCAAGCACCTCGACTACTGGCGCTGGGCCGCAGAGGAGGACATCGTCACCCTGGACATGTACGCCGGGCCGCTCGATGCCGAAGGCCAGCTCCAATCCGCGCTCAACTACGACCTGATGCGGTCCCTGCGGCAGGGCCGGCCGTGGATGCTGCTCGAATCGGCCACCGGCCGGAACCTGACGGACGGCCGCAACCCCGCCCGCCCGGCCGGCCAGCTGCGGGTCCGCTCGCTGCAAGCCGTGGCGCGGGGCGCGGACTCGGTCATGTTCTTCCAATGGCGTGCCTCGCGAGCCGGCGCCGAGCGCTTCCACTCCGCCATGGTTCCCCACGGCGGCACCGAGACTCGGACATGGCGCGAAGTCACCGCCCTCGGCGGCGACCTCGACCGGCTCGACGACCTCTCCGGGGGACGATGCGACCGGGCCGAGGTCGCTATGGTCTGGGACTGGGAGAACTGGTGGGCTCTGGAGGGCCCCGATCACCCGTCCTCCGATATCCGCTTCCACGACCAGGCCATGGCCCACTACCGGCCCTTGTGGAACGCGAGCGTGCCGGTGGACTTCATCCGCCCGCACGACGACCTGAGCGGCTACAAGCTCGTCGTCGTCCCCAACCTGTACCTCGCGGACGAGGCCGCGGCCCGAAACCTGACGGACTACGTCCGGCTCGGGGGACACCTCCTCATGTCCTATTTCTCGGGGATCGTGGACCGGTTCGACCGCGTCCTCCCCGGCGCGCACCCCGGCGCGTTCGCCGAAATGCTCGGCCTTGAAGTCGAGGAGTTCGGACCGCTGCCGGAGGGCCAGGTCCGCGGGCTCGCCTACGGTGAGCGCGAAGGGACGGCCGCCGACTGGCAGGACCACCTCATCCTGCGCGGGGCTGAGCCGTTGGCCGCCTACACCAGCGGTGAGCAGGCTGGCCGTCCCGCTGCCACCAGGCACCGCTTCGGCGACGGCACCGCCACCTACTTCGGCACGTCGCCGGACCGGGAGACCATGCGGCGCATGGTCCTCGACTGCGCGGACGCGGCTGCGGCGACGCCGACCGCGCAGACCCCCGCAGGCGTCGAGGTCTTCCGCCGCCGCAGCCCCGACGGCACCTCGCATCTCTTCCTTCTCAACCACCATGCCGAACCGGCGGCCGTGGACCTCGGCCCCGACCTGGGGGGTGCCGTCGACCTGCTCGGTGGCGCGTCCCCCGACGTCGCCGGCCGCCTCGACCTGCCGGGGCATGGGGCGGCGGTGCTGCGGGAGGAAACCACCGCCGGCAACTGACGAAATCGTCAGGTGTGGTGCTATGGTCGAGAGGTTCTGACGATTTCGTCAGAACATTTCGCGATCTCGAAGGAGGGCTGCCATGGGCGGCGCGAACCGCATCGACGTGCACCAGCACCTGATCCCGCCGAAGTACGCCGACTGGTTGCGGGCCAAGGGCGTCCGGCCCGGCGGGATCGACCTGCCGGGCTGGTCGCCGAGGGCGGCCGTGCGGTTCATGGACCGTCACGGCATCCAGACCGGGATCGTCTCGGTCTCCACCCCCGGGGCCTGGTTCGGGGACGCGGCCGAGGCCCGGCGTTGGGCGAGGGACGTCAACGAGTACAGCGCGGACCTGATCCGGAACGAGCCGGGCCGATTCGGCTTCTTCGCCACGCTCACCCTTCCCGATGTCGAAGGGGCCCTTGCCGAAGCCGAGTACGCACTCGACGTGCTCGGCGCCGACGGGGTCGTGCTCCTGGCCAACAGCGACGGCCGCTATCTCGGCGACCCCGAGTTCGAGCCGCTGCTGCGGTTCCTCGATGAGCGGGCGGCGGTCGTGTTCGTCCACCCCGGCGAGCTGCCCGCCGAACCGGTGCCCGGGGTCCCCACGTTCACTGCCGACTTCCTGCTCGACACCACCCGGACCGCGCTGAGCCTCATCTTCTCCGGGGTGCTGCAGCGGTGCGAGAACGTCAAGTTCATCCTCGCCCACGCCGGCGGCTTCGTCCCCTACATCGCCTACCGGTACCTGCTCACCGCCGCATCGCAGCAGTCGAAGCTGCGGCAGGCGTGGACGATGCTCGACCAGAAGCACGAGATCCCGAAGCTGCTGGCACCCCTGCGGCGCTTCTACTACGACGTGGCGCTCTCGGCCTCGCCCGCGGCGCTGCCGAGCCTGCTCGAAGTGGCCGACCACGGCCGCGTGCTCTACGGCAGCGACTTCCCGTTCGCCCCGGCCCCTGCAGTCGGGTTCATCAACGGCCAGTACGAGTCCTATGCCATGGAACCGGCGCTGCGCACCGCGATCGACCGCGGGAACGCCGAAACGCTGTTCCCGCGCCTCAGTCGGTGAGCGCTTCGCGGGATTCGCGGTCGAGGTCCCCGATGTCGGGGAGCGGGCGGTGCGCCAGCTCCCGGGCTTCTTCCGCGGGGACGCCCATCATCCGCAGCAGGTCCTCGGCGATCTGGTCGGCGGCAGCGGCGTCGTCCCGGTCGGGGCGATCGTGCACCAGCTGGCCCAGAGCCAGCGCCGCACCGGCCGCGACCACCAGGGCCAGTTCCGGATCGGCGACGGCGAACCGGCCCGTGGCGATGCCCTTCTCGATGGCGCGGATGCCCCTCGGAGCCAGGCCCTTGATCGGGCCGCCCAGCGAGAGCCCTTGGTGCAGGAGCACCCGGCTCAGCTCGGGGTTGCGGCGGTGGAGGCGTCCGGTGAGCCGGAAGCCGCGGGCGAAGTCCTCGGCCGGGTCCTCGATCTCGCCGTTGATCCGGTCGATCGCTTCGCCGTACGCCTCCAGGGCCTCTTCGACGGCGGCCTGGAACAGTTCGTCCTTGCTCTGGAAGTGGTTGTAGAAGGAGCCCATGCCGACGTCAGCGGCCTTGGTGATCTCCAGGATGGGGGCGTTCTGCCGGCGCTCGGCGATGAAGGTCCTGGCGGCCGCCACGAGTGCGGCGCGCGTCTTCGCCTTGCGGCGCTCCATGCGACTGGACGTCTTCTCGACCACGCGGGCTCCTTTCTTCGGACTGGCCGGGCCCGTCCATCATAACGGCTGATTCAGTTCTGACGATATCGTCACATTTCCTTGCATGATGATACCCTCATAACTGAAGATTTCGTCAGAACAAAGTCTGGAGTTGCCAGTGAACGCCTGCCGAGATCGCCGCATCCGGCCCCGGCCCTGCGTCCGCGAATCGGATTGCACGGCCGCCACGGTGGATACGATGACCGATATGTCCAACGTGGGGGGACGTTATGTCTTCGGTGCTTTACCGACTCGGCCGTGCGGCCGCCGGGGCGCGCTGGCTGGTCCTCTCGCTGTGGCTTGCGGCCCTCGTTGCCGCGGGCGGCGCGGCCGCGCTGTTCAACCAGGGCACCGACGACACCTTCGCGATCCCCGGCTCCGAGTCACAGGACGCGCTCGACTACCTCGGCCGGGTCTTCCCCGAGTTCAGCGGCACCTCCGCCAGTCTCGTCCTCACCGTCCCCGACGGTTCGCACGTCGACAGCGCGGCCACCGAGGCCGCGACCGCCGACGCTGTCGCCCGCATCGAACAAGTCGACCAGGTCGCGGCGGTGTCGGACCCGTTCGGCGACGACGTCTCCGGCGCGGTCTCCGAAGACGGGCGCGCCGCGATCATCACCGTGCTGCTCAATGTCGACCAGGCCGATGTCGCCGACGCCACCAAGGACGACCTCACCGACATCGCGAACGACCTCGCCGACGCCGTCGGGGACGGCGCCGTCGTCTATACCGGCGGCGATGCGTTCGCCGACAACATCCCCGAGCTCTCCCCGACCGAGGCGATCGGCGTCGGCGTCGCCCTCATCGTCCTCGTCCTCATGTTCCGGTCGCTCATCGCCGCGTTCATGCCGCTCATCACCGCGATCCTCGGCGTCGGCATCGCCGTCGCCCTCGTCTACCTCGCGACGGTCCTCGTCCCGATCTCCTCCACCGCCCCGATGCTCGCAGTCATGCTCGGCCTGGCCGTCGGCATCGACTACGCCCTCTTCCTGCTCTCACGCCACCGCGACCAGCTCGCTGAGGGGCTCGACGTAAAGGAGTCGGTCGCCCGCGCGACCGCCACCGCCGGCTCGGCGGTCATCTTCGCCGGGCTCACCGTCGTCATCGCCCTCCTGGGCCTGGCGGTCGCGCAGATCCCGTTCTTGACCACCATGGGCGTGGCCGCCGCGGTCGCAGTCGCCATCGCCGTCGCGATCGCCGTAACGCTCGTGCCCGCGCTGCTCGCGATCGCGGGGGAGCGGATGCGCCCTAAGGCGCCGAAGCCGAGGCGCCGTAAGCGGGAACGCCGCAAGCCCCAAGTCGCCCGCGGCTGGGTCCGCCTGGTCACCAAGGCCCCGGTCGTCACGATCGCCGTCGTCGTGATCGGCCTCGGCGTCTGCACGCTCCCGGCCATGGACCTCCGGCTCGCCCTGCCCGACAACGGGGATGCCGCCGAGGGCACCGACGCGCGCGAGACCTACGACGTCATCGCCGAGTACTTCGGACCCGGATACAACGGCCCGCTCATCGTCACCGCCGACATCATCACCTCCACCGACCCTGTCGGCCTCGTCGACGACCTCGCCGAGGACATCCGCGGCATGGACGGCGTCGCCTCCGTCCCCCTCGCCACCCCGAACCCCAAGGGCGACACCGGGATCATCCAGGTCATCCCCACCACCGGCCCCGACTCCGCCGCGACCGAAGACCTCGTCGCCGCCCTGCGGGACAAAGAGGGCTACTTCCTCTCCCAATACGGCACCCAGACCGCCGTCACCGGCATCACCGCCGTCGGCATCGACGTCTCCGCCCAGCTCGGCTCCGCCCTGCTGCCCTTCGGCATCCTCGTCGTCGGCCTCTCACTCGTGCTGCTGGCCATGGTGTTCCGCTCGATCTGGGTCCCGGTCAAGGCCACCGCCGGGTACCTCCTCTCCGTCGGCGCGGCCTTCGGCGCGACATCGTTCGTCTTCGTCCAAGGCCACTTCGCCGACGCACTGCACGTCGAAGGCGTGGGCTCGGTCATCAGCTTCCTGCCGATCATCCTCATGGGCGTCCTGTTCGGACTCGCCATGGACTACGAGGTCTTCCTCGTCTCGCGGATGCGCGAGGACTACGTGCACCACGGGGACCCGCACCGCGCCATCGAATCCGGGTTCGTCTCCGCCTCACGGGTGGTCACCGCTGCCGCGGTCATCATGTTCGCCGTCTTCGCCGCGTTCGTCCCCGAGGGCTCGGCGACCATCAAACCGATCGCGTTCAGCCTCGCCATCGGCGTGTTCGTTGACGCGTTCCTGGTCCGCATGACCCTCGTCCCCGCAGTGCTCGCGCTCCTGGGCCACCGCGCCTGGGGACTGCCGCCCCGCCTCGACCGGGCCCTGCCGGTCTTCGACGCTGAAGGCGACGCTCTCGTCCACGAACTGCGGCTAGCCGACTGGCCCGGCCGCGACGAAGCGGTCAGCGCCCGCGGCCTCGGCCTCGACGACGACAAGGGCCGTCCCCTGTTCGCGGATCTGGAACTCCATGTGCCGCACGGCGGCGCGCTCGTCGTCGACGGCCCCGGACCGGTCGGGAAGACCGCACTGCTGCTCGCCCTCGCCGGGCGCGTGCCCTCCGTCAAGGGGGACTTGAAGGTCCTCGGCCACGTCCTGCCCCAGCACGCCCGCGCGCTGCGCCGCCAGGTCGAGATCATCGCCTGCCGAGACGACGCCGACCCGGCCGCGCGCATCATTCGATCCATTCAGGATGGCAGGCGGCTCGTCCTCCTCGACGACGCCGACCTGGTCCTGCGCACCGACGCCCGCGACGCCCTCCGTGCACTGCTCGCCGACCGCCGCGGACCCGACGGCGACCCCGTCTCCTACGTCCTGTCCTGCCAGGACCCCGACCGCATCCGCGACCTGCTGCCCACAGGCGCCCAGCCGTTCGCCCTCAACACCGTCGAGGTGGCCTGATGTTCAAACCGTTCGCGAATTCCGCCCGTGCTGTCGTCACCGGCCCGCTCACCTGGAGGACCTGGGCCGGCCTCATCCTCGTCCCCGTCCTCGCGATGGGCCTGCTCACCTGGGCGCTCTACGAACCTGACGCCGACCACGGCACCGCCACCGCCGCCGTCGTCAACAACGACGAGCCCGTCACCGTCGACGGCCAGACGATCCCGCTCGGCCGCGAACTCGCCGGGGACCTGACCCACAGCGACGACTCGCCCTACGAATGGGTCCTCACCGACGAGGACGATGCGACCGCCGGACTCGCCGACGGCACCTACACCGCCGTCGTCACCATCCCTCCGGACTTCTCCGCCAAGGCCACCACCTCCGCGACCGCTGAACCACTCGATGCGACCCAGGCCGTCCTGAACATCACGACCTCGAACGCGGCCGGCGCCGCCGACGCGGCCCTCAGCGACTCGGTCGCCCAGGCCACCCAGAACGCCCTGAACGAGCAGGTCGTCGAGACCTACCTCGACAACGTCTACCTTGCCTTCAACACCATCCACGACCAGCTCCAGCAGGCCGCCGACGGTGCGAACCAGCTCGCCGACGGCACCTCCGACCTCGCGGACGGCGCCGACGAACTCGCCGCCGGAACCGGCGAACTCGCCACCGGCGCGGACCAGCTCGCGGCCGGCACCGGCGAACTCTCCACCGCTGCAAGCGAACTCGCCTCCGGCGCAGACACCCTCGCCGCCGCCACCGCGCAGCTGCGTACCGGCTCCGCGTCGCTCGCGTCAGGCCTAGACGAAGTCGAGGACGCGACCGCCGACCTGCCCGCGCTCACCAGACAGCTCGCCGACGGCGCCGAACAGGTCGCCCAAGGCAACGAGGAACTCGCCGACACCGTCGTCCCGCTCGCGGACCGCATCATCGAGGCCATCGACGCGCTCCCTTCGGCCGAGGACGCCGCCACCGAATTCCAAGACCTCGCCGCCGACTGCGCGGCCGAAGGCGGCACCCCCGAGTTCTGCGACGCCCTCCAGCAAGCCGCCGACGACTTCAGCGCCGAGGCGTCCACGATCGACGGTCAGATCGCCGACGTACGCGCCCGCGTAGTCGAGACCCGCGACGCCGTCCAGGACCTCGCGACCGGCGCGCGCCAAGTCGCCGACGGCAACGACGCCCTCGCCGACCAGATGCCCGCACTCGTCTCCGGCATCGCCGAAGCCTCCGACGGCGCCGACGAACTCGCCTCCGGCGCGGCCCAGACCGACGACGGCGCACAGGAACTCGCCTCGGGCGCCGACCAGCTCGCCGCCGGGGCCGTCGAAATGAACGACGGCGCCAACGAACTCGCCACCGGCGCCGACGAAGTCGACTCCGGCGCGAACGAACTCGCAACCGGCGCAGCCGAAGTGGACGACGGAGCCCAAGAACTCGCGACCGGACTCACCGAAGCGCTCGGCCAGATCCCCACCTACACCGCCGACGAACGCGCCCACCTGAAAACCGTCGCCGCCGACCCGACCACCGCGCTGCTCGACGCCGTCGGCGTCGGCGACCTCTCCATCGCCCTCTTCGCGACCCTCGCGCTCTGGGCCCTCGCGCTCGCCGTCTACCTCGTCACCCGCGCCGTGCCCGAAGGGCTGGCGACCTCGAGCGAGGCGACCTGGCGGATCATCGTCAGATCCGCACTGCCGGGCGCGACCGCCGCCGCGATCGCCGCGTTCGCCATCAGCGCCATCGCCGTCCCGGTCCTCGGCCTCGGCATCGGCCGTGCCCTGGAATTCCTGGGCGTCGCCCTGCTCGCCGCGCTCTCGTTCACCGCCGTGAACCAGGCCCTCGCCGCGGTCTTCGGCCGCGCCGGGCGCCTGGCCTCCGTCGCGATCCTCGTCCTCACGATCGCCCTCGGCGTGGTCTCCACCGTCCCCGGCCCGCTCTACGCCCTCATCGGCGTCCTGCCCACCCACGGGTCGATCCTCGCGATGCGTGCCGCGGCCTTCGGCGGCAGCGGACTCGCCACCGGCATCGCCCATCTCGCCGTCTGGCTCGTCATCGGCGCGCTCGCGACGATCCTCGTCACCGACCGCCGCCGCAACCTCAACGCCAAGCAGCTGCGCCTCGGCCGGGCCTGACCCTCAGATGCCGTCCGCCTCGCACCACTGGACCCAAGTAGGGCCTCTTTCAGAGTCGGCTAGTCCAGGTGGATCTCCGCGAGCTCCGACCAGGACTCGCCGCAAAGCCCACCTCGGAACCGGCTGGCCGAGATCGTTGAGAGGGTTCGGTCGCGCCGTCCGTTACCTCGGCGGCCTTCCGGTAGGGCAGCAGGAGCACTGCTAGGGACATGACTGCTGCGGCGACGATGAGCGCGGCCTGGTTGCCGATCATGGTCGCGATGGCTCCGCCGATCAGGAGGAAGACTGGCTGGCTCGCGGTCGTCGCGAACGACCAGAGGGTGGCGACTCGGGCCTGGAGGTCGGCCGGAGTGCGAAGCTGGCGGTACGAGGTCATGGCGGCGTTGGAGATCGAGGAGAAGAACAGTAGTGCCCCGAATGCGGTGCCGCACAGGACCAGGCCCGCGGTACCCGGCATCGCGAATGCGATCAGGAAGTACCAGGGGCCTCGGAGCACGCCGGTGATCCAGAGGGTCCGAATCGCTCCGAAACGGGCGACAGCCGGGCGGACCAGGCGTGCGCCGATGAACCCGCCGATGGATGGCACACCCATGAGCAGCCCGTATTCCCAAGCGGTGAACTCGAGGTCATACAGGTAGAAGGCGGTGCTGATCGGGAATGCCATGCCTGAAGCGCCGGCGAAGACGATCCAGTTGGCGAGGATGCGCCGCAGCGGCGGGTCGCGGCGGACGAAGTCGAGGCCGCCAAGGACCTGCTTGAGTTTGGGTTCGGATGGTTGACGTTGCGGCGGATCGGGTTCGGGGGTGCGGATGCGGCTGATGGCGAACGCGCTGGCAAGGAATGAACAGGCGTCGAGCACGAGTGCACCGGTCGCGGTCACGACGGCGATGAAAGCACCGCCGAGCGACCGGCCCACAGTGAGGCTGGCCCAGGTCGTCGACTCGAGGCGCCCGTTGGCGTCGACCAGCTGATCGGAAGCGACCAGCGCCCGCAGATGCGCCTGGGATGCCGAGGCGAACGCGATCTGGCACACCGCGTTCGCCACGGCCACCACGCACAGCTGCGTGAACGTCAGCAGACCGAGGACCGCGGCCACTGGGATGCTGACGACGGTCACGAAGCGGATGACGTCCGTGGCGATCATCATTGGGCGCTTGCGCCGGAACTCGACGAAGGTCCCGAGCGGAAAGGCGAACGCCGCCACAGCGATCGCGCTCAGCGCGGCCAGGACGGACAACTGCAACGTCGAGGCCCCGAAGACACCGACCGCAACCAGTGGGATGGCCACAGCTCCGATGTCGGACCCGAACTGGCTGACGGCACGTCCGGTCCAAAGCCTGTTGAAGTCGCCGTGCCCGCTGACACTGGCTTGTGCTGAGGGCAAGGGTGCTCCTACCGGGGAACGCTGAATCGAGGCGAGTTGGCGGGGGGTGTGGCTGTGCTGCTGGCGTGCCGCCTTGGCGATGAGACCGGAGAACATCATACTTTCCGGTTGAATTGCGCGTACATGCGAACGATTCCGTCATGCTCTCCTCGATCGCCTGGCGGGGGCGCAGGAAGATCTGGAGCGGCCACAGGACCAGGATGTAGAACGCCAGGGCGAGCAGCAGTCCGGCGGCGTAGCCCAGCAGGCCGAACCTCACCGATGGGAACGGCGGCCCGTCCAGGGCGAACCAGTAGTGCCACTTGTCCGCGGCCTGCGCCTCGGCGACAGCGCCTGAGGCACGCAGGACGATTTCGGTGATGGACATGACGACGACCGCGCCGAGGCCGCATGAGCCAGCTGACGGGGTTCTCGCCCTCAGCCGCGGTTCGGCCCCACGATCTCGATCTCGGGTCCTGCGACCCCGCTGACGACCGGGGTTCGCGGGACCGGCGCGGACGACGCGTCCTCCGGGCTCGCCGGGATCGCGTCGGGCGCGGCGTCGTGGACGACTGGCAGCTTCGTCCAGCGCAGCACCGTGCGCAGTTGACCCGCCGTGTGCCGGATCGCCGGATCGCCGGTGTGCCGCATGGCGGCTTCAAGCATCCGGGTCTCGTGGGGGAAGCGCATCCGCCTCGAGCGCAGGTCGGCGAGATCGATGACCGATTCGCGGCGACCGGATTCGGAGAGCAGCACTAGGACCGGCCGGTAGCTGCCGGACTTCTCGCGAGCCTCGGCGCTGCCCGGCCGCGTACCGGGGACCTTGTCCAACCGCACTGCTGACCGGTCGCGGGAGAGGTCGAAGACCCTGGGCGCACGGCGTCCCGGCTTCACCACCGTCAGCTCGGTGCCGTTGAGGTACAGCAGATCACCCGCCCCCGACTGAAGCACGAATCCGAGGCTGAGCGGGAGGACCAGGAAGGCGAGCCCGAACATGACACCCGTGCCCTCGTTGGACAACCCGGTCCCGCCGCTGCGGCGTGCGGTCGCGCCGTGATAGCCCGTCCACTCGAATCCGCCGTTCATCGATGCCAGGACCACGGACCCCACGATGAGCACGACCCCGAGACATGCGCCGATGATCCGCATTTTGCGGATGAGGACCGCCATGTCCTCGGGTTCGAGAGAGGCGCCCACACGCGACAGCATGCGGTGACCGCTGAATGATTGACCGGACTTCATGCGACATAATCCCATCAGGCAGGGTTTCGACAGATCGTGCGGCTTGCGCCGCTGGTTCGTGGCCGGGATGACTTCAGGGGCGGTCAAAGGACTGATCAGGCCGATTGCGGCGGCCGTCTGGACGCCACAATCGCGCGACGGACCTGATCGGTCTGAGCGCACACGTAGTTCTGGAGCTGCCGCGTCGTCCCGGTTCAGCTCGCTGAGGTCGAAGGGTTCGAAGTTGTCGTGGACCGTCGCCCATTCGTTGGGCTGGATCGCTGCGGCCTTGGGCATCAGGCTTCCTCAATCTTGATCGCGTCCGGCATGGCGCGGTCGCTCGCGTCGAAGTCGCGCCAGCCGACGTGGCGCCGCACCAGGACCCGCCGCCACTCGCGCTCGTCGAGGCCGTCGAGCTCGTTCCAGTAGCCGAGCGGCATCCGCAATCGGCTTCGGCAATTCCATCGCTGCTCCTACCTGCCATCGCAACCGTCGCCCGATCGCTCGCGAATCGTATGTTCCCGTCTTCGCCCGCCCTGGGGGGGGGGGGGGGGGGGGGGGGGGGGGGGGGGGGGGGGGGGGGGGGGGGGGGGGGGGGGGGGGGGGGGGGGGGGGGGGGGGGGGGGGGGGGG